>CAYFYD010000020.1:0-18338 GCA_964347195.1 uncultured Ectothiorhodospiraceae bacterium | reverse complement strand
AGCGGCTGTCTGAACAAGCTCGTTTTGTATTTGAAATCAATCGATTATGACAGACAACAAGATGGCCCTGCCGCGCCTGTTCCTGTTCTTGACGCCTACGCGACGACGGCGTATCTTCTCCCGAATCCGCCCCTTGGCAGTACGCCCCGCTCCCAGCCTGCCAGCTTCGGCTCAGGCTGGCGATCATGAGCAGGGCCGAGCCCTTGGGGCTTTTTCTTGCCATCCTGGTTCTGTGGATGACTCCAGATGACCAAAGCTGCGATTCTTATTGACGGCGGCTACTTCTTGAAACGGTTGCCGGCCGTGCGGCCCGATGTCGACGTCGACGATCCCGAGGCTGTCGCCCGCTCGATTGACCAGTTGATTCGTGGTCATCTGGAGCAATTGAACAGGATTTACGAATTCAATCACTACTCCCGGCTTCTGTATCGCAGCTTTTACTACGATGCACGGCCTTACGACCAAAAGGCGCACACGCCTGTCAACAAACGTCCCTTCGATTACGCAAAATCGCCCCAAGCGCTTTTCCGGAACGAACTTTTCAGTGCCTTGCGCGGCCGTCCGAATCTCGCGGTGCGGCTGGGCGACGTCCGCAGGGAAGGCGGCCGCTCCTGGATTCTCGAGGCAGAGCCGCAAAAGCGCCTATTGAACGGAGATCTTGCGATCAGCGACCTCTCGGATGCCGACTTCACACCTGCCCTGCGACAGAAGGGCGTGGATATGCGCATCGGGCTCGACATCGCATCGATCACCCTGAAACGTCAGGCGGACATCATCGTCCTCGTCTCCGGTGACGCCGACTTCGTTCCTGCGGCGAAGCTCGCACGGCGGGAAGGCATGCAATTCATCCTCGATCCGCTCTGGCAGGATGTGCCTCGCGATCTATTCGAGCACATTGACGGCTTGAGAAGCGGTTTCTACAGACCACGGCACGGTGCCAGGCAGGTAGAGGCGGAGAACTGAATTCAGCGGCGACCGTGCAGGCTGCGCGAAGGCTGCCTCCGCGTCGGGCGGATGGTCGAGAGGCCGCATCCGGCCCGGGCGAGGCGTTCATGCGCCTTTCCACGGGTCGATCACTTCAACGCCCGTTCCGAAGAAGTCCCGAAGGTTCCGCGTCGCGACTGCCATGCCGCGCGAAGACGCGATCGCCGCGATCTGGCAGTCTGTTTGCGAGATCGGACGCCCGGAAGCGCGGCGGGCGGCGGCGATGTCCGCATAGGCGCGGGCCGCGTCGCTGTCGAAGGGCAGGACGCGGCCCGAGAACAAAGTGCCCAGGGTTCGCTCGACGGCGTCCGCGAGCAGCCGGCGGCGCCCGCCCGCGGGCAAGATGGCGATGCCGGTGCGGATCTCCGCCTCGGTCACCGTGGACACGAACAAGCGCCGGGCCGGCAGATCGTCCATCCAGGCGAGAACCTCCGCGTTCGGGGCGGCGCGCATCACTTCGGACACCACGTTCGTGTCCAGCAACACCATCGCCGTGTCAGTCGAAACGGGACGGCTCGCGCGGCGACAACTCCAGCTCGACGCCGCCGAGTGGCTTGAACAGGGCGTGGACCGCCGTGCCCAGGCCCTTCGCCGGCACGCTCTCCCGCCCCACCGCCTCGCGCAGGATCAGCCGCACTTCCTCCTCCATGGAACGGCCCTTCCCCGCCGCGCGGGTGCGCAACCGGGTCTTCACCTCGTCGTCGAGGTTGCGGATCGTGATGCTCGCCATGTTCACGCCCTCCGAGCGTCCAGGAACCCGACTTGCTCGCCGATTGCGGTGCAATCAAGACGTCGCGCTCGAACCCATCGGCCGTCAACGCTGCCGTGCCAGTCGCGGCACCCGCGCCGGGGGAGGGCGGGGAAGCTCGAGTCAGTACCCCGCGAGACCGCGCAAGGGAGCGACCACCAGGATCTGGGCGAGCTGGAGGACGATCAGCACCGGGATCGGCGACAGGTCGAAGCCCCCCATCGGGGGGAGGAGGCGCCGGGCGCGGTCGAGCAGCGGGTCGGTCAGGCTGCCCACCAGGTGGCTGACGGGGTTGCGCGCTCCGGGGCTCATCCAGCTCATGACGACCCGGATGACGATGGCCCAGAAGAACACGTTGAGCATGAGGCGCGCGATGTCGGCCGCGGCCAGCACCAGCATCGTGGCGACAGGCGGCACCAGGCCGTAAACGCCGGTCACGAGCAGGATCTTCAGGAACCCGAGCGCGAGCATCAGCACCAGGGAAGCGCTGTCCACGCCGCGTACGCTCGGCAGCACCTGCCGCAGCGGCCGCAGGGGCGCCCGGGTCGCCCGGACCACGAACTGGGAGATGGGGTTGTAGAAGTCCGCGCGCGTGAGCTGCAGAAGGAAGCGCAGCATCACGACGAAGATGTAGAGGTCGAACAGGGTCCGAATCAGGAAGGTCGAGGCATCGTCGAAGGGAGAGGAGCCCATCTATCCGTCTCCGAAGGCGCGTCCGAGCTCGACGGAACGGTCCCGGGCGGCGCGGAGTGCCGCCGCAAAGAGCCGCTCGATGTCTCCCTCTGCGAGCCGCCCGAGGGCCTGCTCGGTGGTGCCGCCCGCCGAGGTCACCCGCTCGCGCAGGACTCCGGGCGCCTCGCCGCTCGCCAAGGCCACGCGTGCGGCGCCGAGCGCGGTCTGGAGGGTAAGGGCTCTGGCGGTGTCGCGATCGAGGCCGAGCGCGACGCCGTTGCGTTCCATGAGCTCCATGAGGAGGAAGAAGTACGCGGGTCCCGAGCCGGAGAGCGCGGTGACCGCGTCGAGCAACCCCTCGTCGGCGACCCAGACCGTGATCCCGACTGCCCGGAGAATCGCTTCCGCCCGGCGCCGGCCCTCGTCCGATACGTGCGCGTTGGCGAACAGGGCAGTGGCCCCCTCCCCGACGAGGGCCGGAGTATTCGGCATGGTACGCACGATCCCGGCGTCCGCTCCGAGCCAGCCCCGGATGTTTCGGACCTGCACCCCGGCGGCGACCGAGATGACGAGAGGGGAGTGCCCTTCGCATGCGGGTGCGATGGAGCGCGTCGCCTCCTCCATCTGCTGGGGCTTCACCGCGAGCACCACCACGCTCGCCCGGCTCGCCGCGACCGTGTTGTCGGCACTCGTGTTCACGCCGAAGCGCCTTCCGATCGCCTCGGTCTTCTCGTCGACGCTGTCGGAGGCCCAGATCGTGCCGGGCGCGGTGCCCTTGGCGACGAGCCCTCCGATCAGGCTGGTCGCCATATTGCCGCTGCCGATGAATGCGATGTCGTGCGGACGGGGCATCAGGGGGGATCCGGGGCGGGACGCCACGTGTGCGGTGGACGGATTATCGGCAATTCGGGGTACTTTTTCTCGGAGTCGGAGTGCCCCGGCCCGCTCGGGAGCGCACAGTGCGCCCGGACCCGCCTCCCGTACCGCCTCATCGCGCGGCACCGCGAGGGCCGAACACCGCGGTGCCGATGCGCACCATGGTGGCGCCTTCCGCGATCGCCGCCTCCATGTCGCCGGTCATGCCGATCGAGAGGGTATCGACGTCGAGCCCGTCCGCCCGCAAAGCGTCGAGGAGCTCCCGCATCCGGCGGAAGGGGCGGCGCTGCGCGTCGAGGTCGTGCTCCGGGCGGGGAATCGCCATCAGTCCGCGCAGGCGCAGCCTCGGCAGCGCCAGGATCCGGCGCGCGAGGTCGGGAACGTCTCCGGGCGCGACCCCCGACTTCGACCTCTCCTCGCTGATGTTGACCTGGATGCACACGTTCAGGGGCGAGGCGAGGGACGGACGTTGCTCGTGGAGGCGCACCGCGATGCGCGCCCGGTCGACGCTCTGCACCCAGTGGAAGCGCGCCGCGATGTCCCGGGTCTTGTTGGACTGCACGTGGCCGATGAAGTGCCACGTCAGGGGAAGCTCCGACAGCGGATCGATCTTCCCGAGCGCATCCTGGAGCTGGTTCTCCCCGAACTCCCGCTGTCCCGCCTCGAAGGCTTCCCGCACTGCCCCGGCGCTCTTCGTCTTGCTGACCGCGAGCAGCCGGACGCCGCCCCGGTCGCGGCCGTGGCGGCGCTCGAGCTCGTGGATGCGATCCCGCAGGCCGGCGAGGCGGCCGGCGATCGAGTCGCTCATGGCGATCCCGGAAACCGTGCCGCGCCGCCCGGTTCCCGCGGGTGCCGCGGCCCCCGCCCCACCGGTCGAGCGCGTCCCCCGGGCCTCTCCGCCCCCCCGCGCTCGCCGCACGGCTTCGGCCGGAGGCGCGGGGGCGGAGCGAAGTGGCGACGCAGGGAGGGCATCGAGTACGACAGGGTTCCCCTCAGCGAGGCGGGAAGCCGGGTGCGGCGATGAACGCGGCCCAGGGCGAGGTGTGGGGGGCGGGAGCGCTCTGCGCCGCCCGATCTTCCCACAGGTCGCGGGCGAAGCGGAGCGCTGCCTCGCGGGCGCAGTAGTAGCCGGGAACCCGGCCGACCCGGCGGTAGCCGAGACGACGGTAGAAGGCGCGGCCGGCATGGTTCGTCTCCCTGACCTCCAGGTAGACGACCGAAATGCCCGCTACCCGGGCGGAGTCTTCCAGCCAGCGCAACATCCACGCCCCGAGCCCGCGGCGCTGGAAGCGCGGGTGGACGGCAAGCAGGTCCAGGTGCGCCTCCTCGGTGGCGAAGCGCATGATCGCGAAGCCCGCGAAGCGGCCCCGGCCGCGGGCCGTGATCACCGTCGACTCCGCGCGGCAGACATGGCGCAGCACGCGCGGCGCCTGCCAGCTCCAGGGAAGCTCGTACTCGATGAGATCGCGCGACATGCGGGCAATCGCGTGCGCGTCTGCCGGCCTGGCGATCTCGATGCGGATCGGATCCTTCATTCGATGGAGGCTCGTGAGGGCCCGGCCCGCGGGTGGATATCCGCCTGCGACCGGAAGGCTCGCCGGCAGTGTATCACCGGCCTCCGCGGCCCCGCTCAGGGCCACATCACCCGGTGGGCGTCGAACACCGGGCCGTCGACGCAGACCCGTTTCATGGCCGGTCCCGCCGGGTCGCGTATCCGCACCGTGCAGCCCGCGCAGCCCCCCACCGCGCAGGCCATGTATTCTTCGAGGCAGACCTGCGCGGGCAGGGAGTGTTCGGCGGCCAGGTCGGTCGCGGCCCGCAACATGGGTGGCGGACCGCAGGCGTAGATCGCCACCCGATCCCGCTCTTCCGGCGGGAGACGCCCGAGCCAGTCGCGCGCGAGGTCGGTGACGTGTCCCGGGTAGCAGCCCTCGAGGCCGGCGCCGCTCGCCAGGCGGCTCCGAATGCCGAGCCGCTCCAGCGTGCGCATCCCGGCCCTCGCCCGCCGAGGCACGCCCGGTGCGAGTGCCGGCATGCACACCTCGAAGGGAAAGGGCACCTCGGAGCCGAGGAGCACGAAGGGCTCGAGCTCCGGGTGCGCCTCGTGCCAGTGCCGGGCCAGGAACACCACCGGAGGCATCCCCACCCCGCCCCCGATCAGCAGCGGTCGAGTGAACCCGGGCAGTGCCTCGAAGTGGTTGCCGATCGGTCCGAGCAGACTCAGGCGGGCGCCCCCGTCCTTTCGGGCGAGCAGGCGGGTGCCGGTGCCGACTTCCTTGAAGAGCAGCTCCACCCGGCCCGTCTCGCGCTCCGCCCGCATGATCGACATCGGACGCCGCATGGGGAGCCCGACATCGCACTGCACGTGTACGAAGGCGCCGGGAAGGGCGGCCGCGGCGATGCGCGGAGCATGCAGGGTCAGGCGGTGCTGGGCCGCCTCGAAGCGGTCGTGCTCCAGCACCTGCGCTTCTTCCATGAAGATACGCCCCCGATGGGGGGCGGGCGGTCCCGCCGCCTGGCGCCGGGCGTGCTGGACGAGCCAGTCTTCCAGGATCACCTGTGCGGCCACGGGGTCGTCGTCCGCGCCGGCGCGTCCCTGGCGCGCGAGGCGCTCGCGCGCCTCCCGGGTCGAGAGCCGCTCGTCGACGAGGTGGACCGGCACCCCGAAGCGTTCCACGAGCTCGCGCCGGAACCGTCGAGCCAGGCGGCTGGTCTCCTGCTCGCTGCCGTCCATGTCGAGCGGCAGGCCGACCACCATCGCCTGCGGCTCCCAGCCCGCGACGAGGCGCGCGACGGCCTTCCAGTCCGGCTCCGAGCGGCGAGCCACGAGGGTCCCGAGGGGGGTCGCGGTGCCGGTGAGGGACTGGCCCACCGCAACGCCGATGTGCCGGCGTCCGTGATCGAAAGCGAGAAGGGTCAGCGGGGGGGCGTCGCGCGCCGGGAGCCCGCGGGTCACGCGTGTCCCACTTGACCGGAGAGCCTCTCGGGGTCGACGCCCAGCAGCCGTGCCGCCGACGCCCAGCGCTCCTCGTAGGGCAGGTCGAAGAGTACCGTCCGGCTGATCGGACCGCTCAGCCAGGCGTTGCTCAACACCTCCCGCTCGAGCTGTCCTGCGCCCCACCCCGCATAGCCGAGCGCGACCAGGGACTGCTCGGGACCGCGACCGTCCGCGATCTCGGAGAGGATGTCGCGCGAGGTCGCGAGGCCGATCTCGTCGCTGACCCTGAGCGTCGAATCCCAGTCACCGGCGGGCTGGTGGAGCACGAAGCCGCGTTCCCGGCACACCGGGCCGCCCTGCAGCACCGCCACGTCCTTGACGGCGGAGTCGGAGACCGGGATCGACATCTGACCGAGCACGTCTCCGAGCTTGAGGTCGCTGGGGCGGTTGATGACGATGCCCATCGCGCCCTCTTCGCTGTGCGCGCACAGGTAGGTGACCGTCCGGTAGAAGTTCGGGTCCTCCAGGGTCGGCATCGCGATGAGGAACTGGTTGGTCAGGTTCATGGACGAGATTATCGGCAAAGGTACGCAGCGAGGCCAGTCCGATACGCGCGTCAGCGGGTCTCGATACGGTTGCCGGAGGAGAACTGCCAGGTGCGCTCGATGTGGAGGACGTCCACCTCCTCCCGGATGGAGGGCGGGAACGCGGCGAAGGGTGCCGAGAGCCGGACGATGCGCTCGGCCGCTTCGTCGAGCACCTTCTCGCCCGAAGAGCGCCGCAGAAGGATCCCGGCCACCGAGCCGTCGGCGTTCAAGGCGACGTCGAGCGACAGGCTGCCCGAGAGGCCGCGGCGGCGTGCCTCCTGCGGGTAGTTCAGGTTCCCGATCCGCTCCACTTTCCGGCGCCACGCGTCCATGTAGGCGGCGTAGGCATGCTCCCGGGTCCGGGCACTGATCCACTTCTGCCGGGGCCGCTTCTCGTACGCCGCGAGACGTGCATCGATCTCCGTGCTGAGGTCTTCCATGATCCGCGCGCGCCGGGACGCGGCGCCCCCGATGACGGCCCGACCTTGCGCCATGGCGCCCCCCTGCGCGCGTTCGGCGGCGTTCGGGCCCGGGAGTGCTTCCGGTTCGGGAGGCGCTGGTCCCGGGGCAAGGGCCGGCGTCCGGTGCTTCCGCGGCACTTCGCTCCGGGCCACGAACGCCTCGGGCGGGTTCGCCGGAGCGTGGGCCTCGGCCGATCGCGGGGCGGGGGCGGCGGAGAGGGGCGCCGGCCCCGCCTCGATGGTCGCCTGCACTGCGTTCGTGGGTGGGTCCGGGGGAGCGGCGCGGGTGTCCGGAGGCTGCGGGACCTCACCCGCTCCGCGCTGATCGGCCACGGCGATGAAGTGCGCGTCCTCGGGCGGGCTCTCGCTCCGCCTCTGCACCAGCAGCACGTCGAGACTGCGCTGCTCGAGGCGCGCGGGCTCACGGGGCGCGAGAGTCACTCCGAGCACGACGAGCACGTGGGTGACGAGGGCGAGGAACATCGCCAGCGCCAAACGGTCCGAAGCGGTGACGGAAGGAGGGTGGGCCGGCACGAGCCGTGGGCCCCGGAACGCACTCGCGGGAAGGCGGAGGATGAAGTCGGGAATTCGGATCTCGGGTCGTCCCCTATGCCGGCCTCTCCGCCAGCCTCGACGCGATCGCGTCCATGAGGCATCCCGCGATGTCGATGTCGCAGGTGGCTTCGATCTCCCGGATGCAGGTGGGGCTGGTGACGTTGACCTCGGTCAGGTAGTCCCCGATCACGTCGAGACCCACGAAGAGCAGCCCCTTCTCCCGCGCCACCGGCCCCACTTGGCGTGCGATCCGGCGTTCGCGCTCGCCGATCTCGAAGGGCAACGCGCGCGCTCCCGCGGCGAGGTTGCCCCGTGCGTCGTCCTCCGCCGGCACGCGGGCGAGCCCGTAGGGCATTGCTTCGCCCTCGACGAGCAGCACCCGTTTGTCGCCCTCGGCGATCGCGGGAACGTAGCGCTGCGCCATCGCGAAGCGCCCGCCGTTTCCGGTCAGGGTCTCGAATATGACGTTGGTGTTGGGCTCGCCGGCCCTCACCCGGAATATGGACGTGCCTCCCATGCCGTCCAGGGGCTTGACGATGATGTCGGCGTGCTCGGCGAGGAACTCGTGCATCAGGGACCGGGAGCGGGTGACCAGGGTCGGCGGGCAGCAGGGCGCGAACCACGCGGTGTACATCTTCTCGTTGGCGTCACGCAGGCTCTGTGCCCGGTTGACCACCAGAGTCCCCGCCGCTTCCGCCCGCTCGAGGATGTAGGTGACGTAGACGTACTCCATGTCGAAGGGCGGGTCCTTGCGCATGAGGATGACGTCGAGCTCTGCGAGCGCACGCGTCCGCGGCGCTTCCAGCTCGAACCAGCACGCGGGATCCATCGCGACTCGCAGGCGGCGCATGTGTGCGCGGCTCTCGCCGTCCCGGACGAAGAGATCCTCCATCCGCATGTACTCGAGGTGCCAGCCGCGCGCCTGCGCCGCCAGCAACATCGCCAGCGTGCTGTCCTTCTTGAAGTGGATGGACTCTATCGGGTCCATCACCACACCGACCTGAATGCCCATGGACTTCGACACCCGCGAGGAGACTCGGCTCAAGCGTAACCAAAAAATGCGTGCCGTGGCGGCGATGGACGCCGCTTTCCTGGATTCCCGGTCGCTTTGGTTGATAATCGCCGCGATGGAGAGGATCCGCATCGCGACCCGCGGCAGCCTGCTGGCCCGCTGGCAGGCCGAGCACGTCGCCGGGCGGCTCGAGCGCGTGCATGCGGGGCTGCGGGCCGAGCTCGTGACGGTGACCACGCAGGGGGACACTTGGCTCTCCGCCCCGCTCGCGGCGGCCGGCGGCAAGGGGCTCTTCGTGGAACGCCTCGAGCAGGCGATTCTGGAGAGTCGCGCGGACATCGCGGTGCACTCCATGAAGGACGTGCCGGTCGAAGTGCCGGATGCCTTCGACATCCCCGTCCTGTGCGCGCGGGCCGATCCCCGGGACGCGCTGGTGAGCGCGCGCTTCTCCGGTCTCGATGCGCTTCCCGAGGGAGCGGCAGTGGGCACCTCCAGCCTGCGCCGCCAGTGTCAGCTCCGCGCCCTGCGGCCGGACCTCGCGGTATCCGACCTGCGCGGCAACGTGGACACGCGCCTCGGCCGTCTCGACGCGGGCGACTTCGATGCCATCGTTCTCGCCGTCGCCGGACTCGAGCGCCTGGGATGGGAGGAACGGGTGAGCGAGCGCCTCGATCCCGAACGCTTCCTGCCGGCGGTGGGGCAGGGGGTGATGGGCGTGGAATGCCGGGCGGGAGACGAGGCGGTCCGTTCCCTCATCGCGCCCCTGCACGACCCGAAGGCGGCGGCCGAGGTCGCGGCCGAGCGGGCGATGAACCGGCGACTGGGGGGCGGCTGCCAGATGCCGGTCGCCGCGTTCGTGCAGACGAGAGGAGAGGAGCTCGTGCTGCGGGGGTTGGTAGGCAGCGTCGACGGCGCGCGTGTGCTGCGGGTGTGCCGGACGGGATGCGCCGGTGCGCCGGACGCCCTCGGCGAGAGCGCGGCGGAGGAGCTCCTCACCCGGGGTGCGGGGGAGATCATCGCCGCAGTGCATGCCGGTGCTCAGCCCGCATTTCACACCGAGCTCCTGCTGCGGGCGCCGATCCGCTCACGGTGAACGGGCGTATTCCCTCGAGCCACTTCGACATGGTTACTACTACTCGGCTAGCGCCACGCAGTCCCTGCTTCGCCTGTGTACCGCGAGCCCGCACCCGTCTCTCGGTCCGTGCGCTCGCTTTCCGAGGCGTCTCGACACCCGTAGCTCACGAAGCTCGGTGAGAAATGCGGGTTAGCGAGGCGTCCGTGGGCGCGGCGGGGTCCCTCGAAGGGCTGCGGGTGCTGGTGACCCGGCCGGCGGAGCGGTCCCGTGCGCTGTGCGCCGCTCTGCGGCGGAGAGGGGCGCTGCCGTTGCCGGTGCCGGCGATCGAGATCGCGGCGCCGGACAGTCCGGGGGCGCTGCGCGACGCGATGGCCGGCCTGGATCGGTTCGACCTGGGCGTCTTCGTGAGTCCCGGCGCGGTGGAACACGCGCTGGCCTTCGCGCCGCCTTCGCTCCCCGTCCCCCGGCGCGTCGCCGCCATCGGGCCCGGGACCTGGGCCGCGCTCGAGCGACACGGTATCGTGCCCGCGATCCTGCCCGATGCGCCCTTCAACAGCGAAGCGCTGCTTTGCCATGGAGAGCTCGGGGCGAGCCGGATCGCGGGCACGCGGGTCGCGATCCTGAAGGGGGAAGGCGGGCGGGAGCACCTCGCGCGCGAGCGCCGCCGCCGCGGCGCCCGGGTCGAGGAGATCAGTGCCTACCGCCGGCGCCGCCCCCGTGACCTGGAGCGCCGTCTGCGCGCCGGCCCCGTGCCGGACGCGGTGATCCTGACCAGCGCGGAAGGCGCCCGCAATCTGCTCGATGCGGCGGGGAGGGAAGGCCGAGCGAAGCTCGACCGCGCGCACTTCGTCGTCATCAGCGAGCGGGTCGCCGCAGCCCTGCGCGAGCTGGGCGTGGAGGCGGTCCCGTCGGTGGCGCCTCGGGCGGGCGATGCGGGCCTCATCGAAGCCATGGAAGCGTGGGCGGAGCGCCGGCAGTGACCCGCTACGCCCAGGCCAGGGAGAGGATAGTGAACCGCCTGGGCCTGCACGCACGGGCCGCGGCGAAGCTCGTTCGTCTCGCCGGCCGCTTCGAGTCCGACATCACCCTGCGATGCGGAGAACAGGAGGCGGACGCGAAGAGCATCATGGCGGTGATGATGCTGGCGGCGACGGACGGTGCGGAGGTCGAGATGGAAGCGCAGGGTGCGGATGCGGACCGGGCGCTCGAGAGCCTGCGCGCCCTGATCTCGGAGCGATTCGGAGAGGACGAGTGAAGCGCGACGCGCGCGGCTCCCCGGCGAAGGGCCGGGGCCTGTCGACGCCGGACACGGACAGACCTCGTGAAGTACTGGAAGTCAATGATCCACGGTCGACCCGTCAAGTGACCGGCGTGCGTTCTCTTCGGGTCGGTTGGTATCAGGCAATTGGCGACTTGCCGATTGTTTCCGACGTGTAGCACCGCGCGACCGGAAGTGTGAACAGGCCCTGGACCCGGAGCTCGAAGATGGCCCTCACCCTGCACGGCATCAGCGCATCCAACGGCATCGCCATCGGCAAGCTGCACGTACTGCGCCGGGGCATGGTCGACGTACCGGAGCGCCGGCTCTCGGGCGGGCAGGTGGGAGGAGAGGTCGCGCGCTTCAAGGCGGCGCTGCGCGCGGCGAGCCGGGAGCTCAAGGCGATCAAGGCCCGAATCCCTTCCGACACCAAGGCCGAGATCGCGGCCTTCATCGACACCCATCTCCTGATGCTCGAGGACACCGCGCTCACGACCGGGACGCTGCAGGCGATCCGCGAGCACCGCTGCAATGCCGAGCACGCCCTCGAGCTCCAGCGTGATGCGATCGTGAGCGTGTTCGACGCCATGGACGATGCGTACCTCCGTACCCGGCGCGACGATGTCGACCATGTCGTCAACCGGGTCCAGCGCATCCTCTCCGGAGGCCGCACCCCGGTCTTCGTGGGCCGTCCGGACGACCCGCAGGTGGTGTTCGCCGACGATCTCGCTCCCGCCGACACGGTGCTCATGCAGGAGGGCGTCGCCGCGTTCCTCACCGAGTACGGAGGGCCGCTCTCGCACACTGCCATCCTCGCCCGCAGCCTCGGCGTCCCCGCCGTCGTCGGCCTCCACGGCGCGCGCCCCCGGCTCCGGGACGACGAGCTGGTCATCGTCGACGGCCGGCAGGGGGTGGTGGTGGTCGCTCCCGACACTGCGACCCTGCGCCACTACCGGAGCCGGCAGAAGGAGATAATGCGGATCCGGGCCGCCCGCGGCGCACTGCGCAAGACTCCGGCGGTCACCGCCGACGGCGAGCCGGTGACCCTGCAGGCCAACGTCGAGTTCCAGTCCGAGCTCGCGCTCGCGGTCCGCGAAGGCGCGACCGGAGTCGGTCTCTACCGTACCGAGTACCTGTTTCTGAACCGTGCTTCCCCGCCCTCCGAAGCCGAGCAGCACGAGGCCTACTCGGGCATCGTGCACGCCGCGAAGGGCGGCCCGGTGACCATACGCACCCTCGACCTCGGGGCCGACAAGCAGGTCGACGGGGCGCGCCCCGGCGCTCCGGTGTCCCAGAACCCGGCGCTCGGCCTGCGCGCGATCCGGCTCTGCCTCAAGGAGCCCGGTCTCTTCAAGCCGCAGGTGCGCGCGATCCTGCGGGCCTCGGCGCACGGGCCGGTGAGGATGATGATTCCGATGATCTCGAGCACCGGGGAGTTCGAGCAGGTCCTCGGCGTGGTGCGCGCCTGCAAGCGCGAGCTGAGCGAGGAGGGCGTGTCCTTCGATGCGGCCACGCCTCTGGGGGGGATGATCGAAGTCCCCGCGGCCGCGGTATGCGCCGACCTCTTCGCGCGGGACATGGATTTCTTCTCCATCGGCACCAACGACCTCATCCAGTACACGATCGCCGTGGACCGAGTCGACGATGAAGTGAGCTATCTGTACGATCCCCTGCACCCTGCGGTGCTGCGGCTCATCAGCACCATCATCAAGGCTGGCCGGCGCGCCGGCATCCCGGTGGCGCTGTGCGGGGAGATGGCGGGCGACGCCCGCTACACGCGGCTCCTCCTCGGCATGGGACTCAAGGAGTTCAGCGTCCACCCCAACGCGCTGCTGGAGATCAAGCAGGCGATCCTGGAGACCCATGCCGCGAAGAGCCGAACGCTCGCGAAGCGCGTTCTGAGCACCGCGAAGCGTGCCCGCCGCGAAGCGCTCCTTAACGAGCTGAACCAGTGAGGAGCGTCCGAAGACCATGGCCGAACGATACGAGGCCCCCGGTCACGAGGAGAATCCGGGGCTGGTCCTGGACGCTCTCGCGCGCGGCGACGCCGCTGCGATGCGCGCGGTCCTCGGGAGCATGCACCCGGCCGACATCGCGCTGCTCCTGCCCTCCCTGCCGGTGGCGGAGCGCGATGCGCTCCGGGAAGGTCTGGACGACGCGGTGCGCGCGGAGGTCTTCGCGGAGGCGGACGATGCGGTGCGCACGCCGCGCTCGCCGAGATCGCGCGCGAGGTCGATCGCTCCTTTCTCGGCACGGCGCGCTCTTCTCTCGTCCGAGCCGGTTCCCGGTCCTGCGTCCAGCCGCGCCGGGCGCCGCCTCGGGCGGCCGGTGGCATACGCCGGCCCCGGCCCCGACGCGCGCGTGGAGCCGCGAACGAGGGCCTGCCGGCGATCCGCTCCGGGCTACCAGCGCACCAGGATCCAGTGCGCGATCAGTCGCTCCTGGTCGCCGGAAACGCCGCTTCGCCGGTCCAGGCGGCCGTCGCCGTCGGTGTCGATGAGGAAGTAGGAAGGCAGGTCGCTGCCCTTGTGCTCGACCTTGACGGCCCGCACCACGCCTTCGACCGTGTACTGGGTGATCACCTTGTCGACTTCGTGAACGACCCGCACCTCCGCTTCGAGGCTTTCCTCGAGGGACACCTCTTCGGGAAGCGGCGGCGGCTCCGGTAGCGGCTCGAGCTCGGGATCCTCGGCGACGGTCCGCAGAGGCAACATGAGCAGCAGGCTCGCTCCTAGTGTGATCAATGTGTTTCGCGCATTCATGAGATCCGCTCTCCGATCAACCCGGGTCGATTGCCGGAACATGCACCCCGGCCGCTCGCCTCGCACGCGGGCCGCCCGGGCAAGCTCGCCGGCCGTGCACATCCCGTCCTGCCATCGGATTCGCTCGATTCGGGTACGGTCCGGGGAGAAGCATGCGCCAAGGCTACGTCGAATCACACGTACCGACAAGCGTTGAATCGCTTAGCGTCCATGTTTCATGTAGAAAGTCAGCATCTCCTCTCCGGAGGAGCACCGCCCGGTCGCTCTCCCGGGTGCCCGGCCCACGGCCCGCCGCCGCTCCGCGGCCGCTCCCTCGGGCATGTCCGGGCAAAGGAGCGGTGTCCGTGCGACGAGGATGGCCGGACATCTCTTCGGAGCGAGCTCCCGCCGGGAGGGACCAGAGACGGTCGTGGCGGGCGGGCGCTTTGCCGTCGGGGGGCCGGCGGCGCTATCCTGCCCGTCCGCCCGCTCCGCTTCCTCGACGCAGACGCGCCGCTCCGGACGGGTGAAGCATCGAGACGAAGACTCGCCATGCACTCGACGACGACGGAAGCCGCCGGGCACCTGGTCCTCGTTGACGGGTCCTACTACCTGTACCGTGCCTTCCACGCGATGCCCGGGCTCAGCAACTCGAAAGGCGAGCCTACCGGCGCGCTGTACGGAGTCGGCAACATGCTGCGCCGGCTGCTCGCCGACACGCAGCCGGACTTCGTGGGTGTCGTCTTCGACGCCCGCGGCAAGACCTTCCGGGACGAGCTCTATCCGCAGTACAAGGCCAACCGTCCGTCCATGGCGGAGGAGCTCGCACGGCAGGTCGCGCCGATTCACGAGCTGGTGGTCGCGCTCGGTCTTCCGCGTCTGGAGGTGTCGGGGGTGGAGGCGGACGACGTCATCGGCACCCTGTGCGGGCAGGCCGTCGGACAGGGGATGCGGGTGACGCTGTCCACGGGCGACAAGGACATGGCGCAGCTCGTGAACGAGCGGGTGACCATGGTGAATCCCATGGACGGTGCGGTGCTCGATCCGGGAGGGGTCCGGAAGAAGTTCGGGGTGCCGCCCGAGCGGATCGTGGACTACCTCACTCTCGTCGGCGACGCGGTGGACAACGTGCCGGGAGTGCCCAAGGTGGGTCCGAAAACCGCACTCAAGTGGCTCGACGCCTACGGCTCCCTCGATGCGGTGCTCGCCGGCGCACACGACATCAGGGGCAAGGTGGGGGAGAACCTGCGCGCGAGCCTCGGACACCTCCCCCTCTCTCGCCGCCTCGTGACGATCAAGTGCGACGTGGTGCTCGACGTCGGGGTCGGAGGGCTCGCGCGGCGTGCTCCGGATCGGGAGAAGCTGCGGGCGCTCTACTCGCGCTTCGAATTCAATTCCTGGCTTTCCGAGCTCGAGCCGTCCGGCGCGGCACCGGCTCCGGCGCCTTCCCCGCCGTCCGCGGACTACGAGACGGTGCGCGACGAAGCGCGTTTCCGGGGGTGGCTGGAACGGCTGCGCGCCGCGCCGCACTTCGCCTTCGACACCGAGACCACCAGCCTCGACTACATGCAGGCGGAGGTGGTCGGGGTGTCTTTTGCGGTGGCGGCGGGAGAGGGCGCCTACGTCCCGCTCGCGCACTCCTATCCCGGTGCTCCGGCCCAGCTCGGACGAGAGACGGTGCTCGAAGCGCTGCGCCCTCTGCTGGAGGACCCGGAACGCCCCAAGATCGGCCAGAACCTCAAGTACGACATGAGCGTGCTCGCCAACCACGGCATCCGGCTGCGGGGGGCGCGCTTCGACACCATGCTGGAGTCCTATGTCGTCGACAGCACCGCCACGCGGCACGACATGGACGCGCTCGCGCTCAAGTACCTCGACCACCGCACCATCCACTTCGAGGACATCGCGGGCAAGGGCGCGAATCAGAAGCGCTTCGACCAGATCCCGATCGAGCAGGCCGGCCCCTACGCGGCGGAGGATGCGGAGGTGACGCTGCGCCTGCACGAGACGCTGTGGCCCCGGCTCGAACGGGAGCCCTCTCTGCGACGCCTCTTCGAGGACATCGAGATCCCTCTCGTGCCGGTGCTCTCCAGGATCGAACGCCGCGGGGTGCGGGTCGACGTCCCGATGCTCGAACGGCAGAGCGAGGAGCTCGCCGCCCGCATGGTCGAGGTCGAGCGGGAGGCCCACGAGGCGGCGGGGACGCCCTTCAACTTGGGCTCGCCCAAACAGATCCGGAGCATCCTCTACGACCAGCTCGGGTTGCCGGTCCGGGCCAAGACCCCCAAGGGGCAGCCCTCCACCGCGGAGTCCGTGCTCCAGGAGCTCGCCCGCGACTACGACCTTCCGCGCCTGATCCTCGCGCACCGGGCGCTCGCCAAGCTGCGCTCCACCTATACCGGCGCCCTCCCGGCCTGCGTGAACCCGCGCACCGGTCGGGTCCACACCAGCTACCACCAGGCGGTGGCGTCGACCGGGCGCCTCTCGTCGAGCGATCCGAATCTCCAGAACATCCCCATCCGCACCGCGGAAGGGCGCCGGGTGCGGCAGGCCTTCGTGCCGGAGGAGGGCTGGCGCATGGTGGCGGCCGACTACTCGCAGATCGAGCTGCGGATCATGGCGCATCTCTCCGGTGACGCAGGGCTGCAAGCGGCGTTCGCCTCCGGCGCGGACATCCACTCGGCGACCGCGGCCGAGGTGTTCGGTCTCGCGCCGGACGCGGTCGACCCCGAACAGCGCCGCCGGGCCAAGGCGATCAACTTCGGCCTCATCTACGGGATGTCCGCCTTCGGACTGGGCCGCCAGCTCGGGATCGGCCGTAACGAAGCGCAGGGCTACGTCGATCGCTACTTCGCGCGCTACCCGGGAGTCCGGCGCTTCATGGACGAGACGCGGGTCAGCGCCCGCGAACGAGGCTTCGTCGAGACCGTGTTCGGCCGGCGGCTCCACCTCCCCGAGATCAACTCCCGCAACGCCAACCGGCGCCAGTACGCCGAGCGCACCGCGATCAACGCCCCCATGCAGGGCACTGCCGCCGACATCATCAAGCGTGCGATGGTGCGCATGGACCGCTGGCTGGAGGAGGGCGCGCTCTCGAGCCGGATGATCATGCAGGTGCACGACGAGCTGGTGCTGGAGGTGCCGGAGAACGAGCTCGAGGAGGTGCAGGCCGGAGTCCGGGAGCACATGGTGAACGCGGCGGAGCTCTCCGTCCCGCTGGAGGTCGACATCGGGGTCGGAGCGAACTGGGACGAGGCGCACTGAGCGGCACGGGGACGGCGCTCGCCCCGGCACGAGATTCCCCGGTCGCCGCGGTCCCGGACCTTCGAGGTCGCGGCGCCGGCGCAGTGACGCCGTGGCGCAGCCCTCGGTAGAGCGTCTCGCGGAGCTTGGTGCCAGGCCCGCATCTCACCGCGAGCTCCTGTTGCGGACGCCGATCCGTTCTCGGTGAACGGGCGTACTCCCTCGCTAAGGAGTTCGCGGTGAGATGCGGGCCAGCCGGCGGTCGATCGCCTCGCCGTCCGCGAGGCCGGCGTGATCGGCGATCATCTGCCCGAAGGAGGGCAGGGCGCGCCCCCGGTCCACGCGCGATTCGTCCGCCCACAGGCGGGCGCGCACGAGAGCCTTGGTGCACTGGAGGAACACCTCCTCCACCTCGATCAGCAGCCCGCTGCGCGGAGGGCGCCCGTTGACTGCGAGCGGTTCGAGCAGCGCGGGATCGGTGGTCAGCGTCGCGCGGCCGTTGAGGCGCAGGGTCTCGTCCACGCCCGGGACCATGAACAGCATCCCCACATGAGGATTTCCGAGGATGTTCGTCAACGAGTCCACGCGGTTGTTGCCACGCCGGTCCGGAAGCAGGACGGTCCGCTCGTCGAGCACCGCCACGAAGCCCGCGGGGTCGCCGCGCGGGGAGCAGTCCACCCGGCCGTCCGCTCCCGCGGACGCGAGGACCACGAAAGGCGACAGCTCGATGAAGCGCCGGCAGTGCCGGTCGAGGCGATCGAGCGACTTGCGGACTGATACGTCGCTCGCTTCACCATACCGGCCACGGAGTCCTTCGACCGTTTCGATGACGTGCTTCGCCACTGTCCGCCCTCGTCCCTGTTCCCGCCGCCGATCATGGGCGGCTCGGGCGGGTCGTTCAAGCCGCGGGCCGGCGGCCCTCCGCCGTCGCGCGCGCTGCGTCAGGCGCGATGCAGGACGCTGCGGCCGGGGTCGTGCTCGTCGAGGCGCACGTGCTGCACGTCGCTCGCGAGGCGCAGCCTCTCGAGCAGCCTGATCACGGCCCACGAGATGTCCAGCTCCCAGGTCCGCAGGCCCTGCCGGGCCGAGTAGGGCCAAGCGTGGTGGTTGTTGTGCCAGCCGTCGCCGAAGGCGAGCAGCGCTAAGACCCAGTTGTTGGTGCCCACGGCGTCTGGAAAGCTGCTGTAG
>CAYFYD010000019.1:0-18768 GCA_964347195.1 uncultured Ectothiorhodospiraceae bacterium | reverse complement strand
CAGTACTTCGAACCCCGCAACTCGACTTCTGAATGGTCCTGGTCCCTCGACGCGCTCTCTGTACACCTGTCGCGATAAGTGATACAAGGCGATGGATAGTCTCCACGGAATGCTCTGGAACGCTGCGGAAAGGAACACGGCAGGGCTCAGATGAGCGCCCGGGGGGCGGCGGCGCCCGCCGGGGCACCTTCGACCCGACCATCCAGGGAGGAGCCCGGCGCTGTCGATGCAACGAGTGATGCTGCTGAACCCGAAAGGGGGGTCCGGCAAGACGACCATCGCGACGAACTTGGCGTGCTGTTTCGCGACGCAGCACGGCCCCGCCATGCTCGTCGATCACGACGCCCAAGGCTCCAGCACCCGCTGGCTCACCGTGCGCCCGGCCTTCCTGCCCGAGATTCACGGGGTCGCCGCCTTCCGGAACCCGGCCGGCATCACCCGGTCCTTCCACATGAGGGCTCCGGCCGGTACCCGGCACGTGGTGATCGATACCCCGGCCGGGGTGCGCGCGAACGAGTTCAGGCAGCTCATACGTCCCGCCGACAGCATCATCATCCCGGTGATCGCCTCCCACATCGACATCGACGCCGCGTCCAACTTCATCGAAACGCTGCGCGGCCTGCCCTCGGTTCGCGACGGCCATGCCCGCGTAGCGGTGGTGGCGAACCGGGTACGGGCGCGGACCCGCATCCTGAGGGAGCTCGAGGAATTCCTGCGCCGGGTCGGCTTCCCGTTCATCGCGCGCTTCCGCGAGTCCCGTCAGTACCTGCGGGCGAGCGAGCACGGCCTCGGCATCCACGAGCTGCCGCTCGACGAGAGCGCAACGGACCGCGCCCACTGGGAGCCTCTGATCGAGTGGCTCGCGGGCCGGAAGGTCGACGAGCCGCGCCCCGATCCCGTGGAGCTGTCGCGCCGGCGGGCCGCCGCCCACGCCTGAGCGTTGCCTCGGCGGCGCCGCGCATCGACATAGACACTACATTCGTCATTCCCGGTCACTACATCGTCATTCCCGCGGAAGCGGGAATCCACGTCACTACTATGCCTTCATGGTCTCGTGGTCCGTGCGCCCGCGCTCCGGGGCGTCTCGACGCCCGCAGCTCACGAAGCTCAGGTAGAGATGTGCGGGCTGAGCGGATTCAGGCGCCGCTTCGTACCTCGAGGGCGGAGACCGCGGGCAGCTTCCGGCCCTCCATGAGCGCCAGGAAGGCGCCGCCGCCGGTCGAGACGTAGCTCAAGTCCCCGGCCACGCCGAAGCGCTCGATGGCCGCCAGGGTGTCGCCGCCTCCGGCCACCGAACAGGCCCCGCTCTGCGCGATCGCCCGCGCGATCTCCCGGGTGCCGGCGCTGAAGGCTTCGAGCTCGAACACCCCGAGCGGGCCGTTCCAGAGGATGGTGCCGGCGCCATGGAGCAGGCGCTCGAAGTGCGCGCAGGTTTCCGGGCCGATGTCGAGGATCATGTCGTCGTCCCCGACCCGGTCCACTCGTGTGACTCGGGCGGCGGCGCCGGCCGTACACTCGCCCGCGACCACCACGTCGGTCGCGAGCGGGACGGGACGGCCGCGCCGTTCCGCACGCGCGAGGAGCTCGGCCGCCACCGGCATGAGGTCCGGCTCGTGCAGCGAACGTCCGACGCTCGTGCCGGCGGCAGCGAGGAAGGTGTTGGCGATGCCGCCTCCGACGATGAGGTGATCGACCCGCTCGGCGAGCCGTTCGAGCACCCGCAGCTTGGTCGAGACCTTGGCGCCGCCGACCACCGCGACGAGGGGCGGGCGGGGGGCGTCGAGGACGCGGCCGAGCGCGGCGAGCTCCGCTTCGAGGAGGGGTCCCGCGCACGCGACGGGGGCGAAGCGCGTTACCGCGTGGGTGGAGGCATGCGCGCGATGGGCGGCGGCGAAGGCGTCCATCACGAACACATCGCACAGCGCCGCGAGGCGGCGGCCGAGCCCTTCGTCGTTCGCGCTCTCGCCGGGCTGGAAGCGGATGTTCTCGAGCAGGACGCACTGGCCGGCCTCCACCTCGAGCCCGTCCCGCCAATCCTCGGCAAGCCGGACGCCGCGCCCGAGCAGCTCTCCGAGCCGGCGCGCCACCGGTGCGAGGGAGAGCTCAGGGTCAGGCGCGCCCTCTTTCGGCCGGCCCAGGTGCGACATCACGATGAGCGCCGCGCCCCGCTCCAGCGCGAGGCGCAGGGTGGGCAGGGCGGCCCGAATCCGGGCGTCGTTCGCCACCGCGCCGTCCTCGATCGGGACGTTCAGGTCCTCGCGGATGAGGACCCGCCGGCCGGCAAGATCCAGGCCGGTCATCGCCGGGACGTTCATCGTGTGAGTCGCGGGTTTCTTGTTATCTCAAGGGATCGACGCTTGTGATTTGATACGTGAGGGGGTCTTCATCAGCCGGATAATCACCGTATGTACAGAGCTCTCCCACTTGGATTGTTCGGTCCAGAATGTTGAGACGGGCGTTCCTTACTTCGGAGTCACTCCCGAAATCGACCTGTCCTCTTCCATCCATACTGAATGGCCACCAGGAATCGGTGTTGCGGCGGCCCATCGCACCAAACACCAACGACACCCGCGAGTTTTGTGCGACGTTGTCGTCATCATCGACCATCAAGTCCATTACGATAGGTCCGTAGTCATCTTGATGCGGCGACTCCCGTTGCTTCAACGTGACCCTTACGTGTTTCATTTCATTCTCCACCGTGTGTCCGAGTGAGGTGGTCCGGGTTGTCTGGACGGTCCGAGGGCCAACAAGGCGTACCGGCGGTCTTCAAGGCGCGTTGACCAGGGCCACCGTGGTGTCGAGCATGCGGTTGGAGAAGCCCCATTCGTTGTCGTACCAAGCGCTCACCTTGACGAGGCGCCCCTCGATCACCTTGGTGAGCGGCGCCTCGTAGGTGGCGGACGCAGGGTCGTGGTTGAAGTCGATGGAGACGAGGGGCGCGTCGCTGTAGCTCAGGATTCCCGCGAGCGGCCCCTGCGAGGCGGCGAGGAGTACCGCGTCGACCTCTTCCCGGCTGGTCTCGCGCTCCGCGTTGAAGGTGAGATCGACGAGAGAGACGTTCGCGGTCGGCACCCGGATCGCGTAGCCGTCGAGGCGCCCGGCGAGCTCGGGCAGGACGAGCCCGACCGCCTTGGCCGCCCCGGTGGTGGTCGGGATCATCGACAGGGTGGCGGCGCGCGCCCGGCGCAGATCGCCGTGGTACACGTCGGCGAGCACCTGGTCGTTGGTATAGGCGTGCACGGTGGTCATCAGGCCCTGGCGGACGCCGATCTTCTCGTGCAGGGGGGCGACCAGGGGAGCGAGGCAGTTGGTGGTGCAGGAGGCGTTGGAAATGACGCTATGCGAGCGGCGCAGCACCTGGTGGTTGACCCCGTAGACGACGGTAGCGTCGACGTCACCGCCGCCGGGGGCGGAGATGATCACCTTCCCGGCTCCCGCCTCGAGGTGGGCGCTCGCCTTCTCCTTGCTGGTGAAGAGCCCGGTGGACTCGTGCACCACGTCCACCCCGAGCTCCCGCCACGGGAGGCGGGCGGGGTCGCGCTCGGCGCACACTCTGATGCGGTCGCCGTTGACGACCATGTCGCCGCCTTCGACCGACACCTCGCCGGGGAAGCGGCCGTGCACCGAGTCGTAGCGGGTGAGGTGGGCGTTGGTCTCGGCGTCTCCGAGATCGTTGACCGCGACCACCCGGATCTCTCCGGTGCGGCCGCTCTCGTACAGGGCGCGCAGGATGTTGCGTCCGATGCGCCCGAAACCGTTGATGGCAACCTTGATGGTCATGTTCGTTCCCCTGTATGTCGTCGAGTCCGCCCGCGCCGCCGCGCGCATGCCCGTTCCCGATCCCGGCGCGACCGGTGAAGCGTGACGAGCGCATATGTACGGGTATGCACGGGCCGGTCAGGCCTCTGTGCTCGTACTCGCGATCACCGATTCCACCGCGCTCGACACGTTCTCCGCGGTGAACCCGAAGTGCTCGAAGAGGTCCCGGGAGGGGGCGGACTCGCCGAAGCTGTCGAGGCCGACGACCCGGCCGGCGCCGCCGACGTGCCGGTGCCACAGGCCGGTGGCTCCGGCCTCGACCGCCACCCGGGCGGCGATCCGGCGGGGCAGCACCGCCTCGCGGTACTCGGGGGCCTGCGCATCGAAGACATCCGTCGAGGGCATCGACACCACCCGGCAGCCGACGCCCCGCTCCTCGAGCGCGGCGGCGGCCTTCACCGCGATGTCGACCTCGGAGCCGGTCGCGATGACGATCGCGTCCAGCGCGCCCTCCGCCTCCCGGAGCACGTAGCCGCCGCGCGAGACCGCCGCGGTCTGCGCGGCGCTCCGCTCCTGGTGGGGCAGCGTCTGGCGCGAGAAGAGGAGGCTGGTCGGGCCTTCCCGGCGCTCCACCGCGCACCGCCACGCGATGGCGGACTCCACCGCGTCGCAGGGCCGCCAGACCGACATGTTGGGCATGAGCCGCAGGCAGGCCGCCTGCTCCACCGCCTGGTGGGTGGGGCCGTCCTCACCGAGGCCGATGGAGTCGTGGGTGTACACGAACACGCAGCGGATCTTCATGAGCGCGGCCATGCGCAGCGCGTTGCGCGCGTACTCGGAGAACATCAGGAACGTGCCGGTGTAGGGGATGAAGCCGCCGTGCAGGGCGATGCCGTTCGCGATCGCCGACATGCCGAACTCGCGCACCCCGAAGTAGATGTAGTTGCCGCCCGGCTCGTCCCGGCTCGCGGGGACGGATCCGGACCACCGGGTGAGGTTGGAGCCGGTGAGGTCGGCGGAGCCGCCGATCAGCTCCGGCAGGGCGGGGCCGATGCCTTCGAGGGCGTCCTTCGATGCGGCGCGCGAGGCGACGTTGCGGGCCGCTCCGGCCACGTCCGCGACGAGGGCGGCACAGGTCTCTTCCCAGTCCGCGGGCAGGTCGCCCCGCAGGCGGCGTTCCAGCTCGGCCGCGAGCTCGGGGTGGACTGCCCGGTAGGCCGCGAAGCGCACCCGCCACCGGGCCTCGGCCTCGCGTCCCCGTTCGCGCGCATCCCATTCCGCGTAAACCGAGCTCGGAATGCGGAAGGGCTCGTGCGGCCAGTCGATCGCCTCGCGGGTGCGCGCTACTTCCTCCTCGCCGAGCGGGGCGCCGTGGGTGGCCGCGGTGCCCTGCCGGGTGGGGGCGCCCCAGCCGATCACAGTCCGGCAGCAGATGAGCGAGGGTCGGTCGCGCTCCGCGCGCGCCGCCTCGATCGCGGCGTTCACCGCGCGCCAGTCGTGGCCGTCCACCGACTCGACCACGTGCCAGCCGTAGGCGCGGAAGCGCAGGGCGCTCTCGTCGGTGAACCAACCCGCGACCTCTCCGTCGATGGAGATCCCGTTGTCGTCGTAGAAGAGGATGAGCTTGCCGAGCCCCAGGGTGCCGGCGAGCGAGCAGGCCTCATGGGAGATCCCTTCCATCAGGCAGCCGTCTCCCGCGAACACGTAGGTGTAGTGGTCAATCACCCGGTGGCCGTCGCGGTTGAAGTGCGCGGCGAGCGCGCGCTCCGCGATCGCCATGCCGACCGCGTTGGCGATACCTTGTCCGAGCGGACCGGTGGTCGTCTCCACTCCGGGGGTGAGGCCGAGCTCGGGATGGCCGGGCGTCATCGAGTGGAGCTGGCGGAAGTTGCGGATCTCCTCCATCGGCAGCGCGTAGCCGGCGAGGTGGAGCAGGGCGTAGTGCAGCATCGAGCCGTGGCCGTTCGAGAGCACGAAGCGGTCGCGGTCGGCCCAGCCGGGGTTCTCGGGGTTGTGGACGAGGAAGTCGTTCCACAGTACCTCCGCGATGTCCGCCATGCCCATCGGCATGCCGGGATGCCCCGACTTCGCGCGTTGCACCGCGTCCATGGCGAGCGCGCGGATGGCGTTGGCGAGTTCTCGTCGTTCGGGCATCGGGCGTTGAGGGGGCCGGCGAGGATGTGCGGGTCGAGTCGAGTGTCGCCGCCGCCGTGTCCCTCCGCGCGGAGCCGCTCGCTCGCAGCGGCTCGAAGAGCGCACGAAGCGGGCACCATCTCGCTGACATCAGGGAGGATGGCGGCGCGGCGAGAGTGCGGATCCTAAGCGTCCGCCGGTGGCCGGGTAAAGGCCGATCGCGCCCTGGCCCGGGGCTCTTCAAAGTCGGCATGACGGGTTCAGGCTCCGAGTTTCGGGATCCGTCGGCCGAAATGGATTCCCGCTTGCGCGGGAATGACGGGCAATGTGCAGGACGCTGCTCCTCGTCATCTCCTTGGTCAGCATGCCAGGGGGGCTGCCCCCCCGCGCTGTCGCGCGAGGAACGTCAGTCCTGTGATCACGTCACGCGCCTCCCCCCACCCTTGCTGCATCGCAACCTCACCCACCAGAAATCAATGGGTTACCGGAATTTCCACATAAGCGGGAATCCATGAATCTGCCACCCTTGCGTCGCATGAATTCGCTGACCGATCACGGATGTGTATCCCCGGGGGAGCGCGCGTGCACCGCAAGGAGGAGAAACCCGAAGGGCGGGCGGGTGCGAAAGCCGCCCCGGGTGGACCTCCGCGACATCCTGATAGACTAGCGCGCCTTTTGGGGACTGCGCGTACGGGGGGAATCATGGCAGAGGGGCGGCTCATCACCTCGGAGTCGGTGTCCGAGGGCCATCCGGACAAGATGTGCGACCAGATCTCCGACGCCGTCCTCGACGCCGTGCTCGAGCAGGACCCGCGCGGCCGCGTTGGCTGCGAGGCCCTGGTCAAGACCGGCATGGTCATCCTCGCGGGCGAGATCACCACTTCGGCCGGTATCGAGTACGATTCCCTGGTCCGCGAGCTGGTCAAGGGCATCGGCTACGACAACCGGGAGGTCGGCTTCGACGGCTCGACCTGCGGCGTGCTGAACCTCATCGGGCGGCAGTCCGCCGACATCGCCCAGGGCGTCGACGAGCACGGCGACCATGAGCAGGGGGCGGGCGACCAGGGCATGATGTACGGCTACGCGACGGACGAGACGGACGTGCTCATGCCGGCGCCGATCACCTACGCGCACCGTCTGGTGCGGCGGCAATCCGAGGTGCGCCGGAGCGGGCGCCTTCCGTGGCTGCGCCCGGACGCGAAGAGTCAGGTGACCTTCCGCTACGAAGACGGGCGCCCGATCGGGGCCGACGCGGTGGTGCTCTCCACCCAGCACGCACCGGACGTCGCGTACGGGGAGCTCAGGGATGCGGTGATGGAGGAGATCATCCGCCCGGTGCTTCCGGAATCCTGGCTTCGCCCCGACACCCTCTTCCACATCAACCCGACGGGGCGTTTCGTGACCGGAGGGCCGGTGGGCGACTGCGGCCTGACCGGGCGCAAGATCATCGTCGACACCTACGGCGGGGTCGGCCGCCACGGCGGCGGCGCATTCTCCGGCAAGGACCCCTCCAAGGTGGATCGCTCCGCCGCCTACGCCTGCCGTTACGTCGCGAAGAACCTGGTGGCGGCGGGAGTGGCCCGGCGCTGCGAGGTCCAGACCTCCTACGCGATCGGGGTCGCCGAGCCGACCTCGGTGAGCGTCGAGTCCTTCGGGACCGGCACCGTGAGCGACGAGCGCCTGAGCGCGCTGGTGCGGGCCCACTTCGACCTCAAGCCTGCGGGCATCGTGCGGATGCTCGACCTGCTGCGCCCGATGTACCGCAGGACCGCGGTGTACGGGCACTTCGGCCGCGAGGACGAGGGCTTCCCGTGGGAGCGTACCGACCGTGCGGAAGCGCTGCGCGAGGACGCCGGGCGGTAACCGGGCCGCCACCGCAGGGGCGGCGGCGAGCGCGCGAGGCGTGCCGGGGCGCCGCGGTCCCGTGAGGGTCGAATCGAACCAGGAGCCCGCATCCGGGGAGGGGCGCGGGCGATGCGAGGAGAACAGTGAACGCAGACTACTATGTAGCCGACCTCGGCCAAGCCGAGTGGGGACGCAAGGAGATACGCATCGCCGAGCACGAGATGCCGGGGCTGATGGCGCTGCGCGAGGAGCACGCGGACGCCCGGCCCCTGGCCGGCGCGCGCATCGCGGGCTCCCTCCACATGACGGTTCAGACCGCGGTGCTCATCGAGACCCTGGCCGCGCTCGGCGCCGAGGTGCGCTGGGCCTCCTGCAACATCTTCTCGACCCAGGACCACGCGGCGGCGGCGATCGCCGCCCGCGGGATCCCGGTGTTCGCCTACAAGGGGGAGAGCCTCGCCGAGTACTGGGACTTCGCCCACCGCATCTTCGACTGGGGCGGCGGGCGGCGCGCGAACATGATCCTGGACGACGGGGGCGACGCCACCCTGCTCGTGATGCTCGGGGCGAGGGCCGCGCGGGACCGCACCCGGATCGCATCGCCCGGGAACGAGGAGGAGGAGGCGCTCTTCGCCGCGGTCGGCGCTCGCCTCGACGCCGATCCCGGCTGGTACGCGCACACCCTCGCCGGCATCCGCGGGGTGAGCGAGGAGACCACCACCGGCGTGCACCGCCTCTACGCGATGGCGAAGGACGGGGAGCTGCCCTTTCCCGCCATCAACGTGAACGACTCGGTGACGAAGTCCAAGTTCGATAACCTCTACGGCTGCCGCGAGTCGCTGGTCGACGGTATCAAGCGGGCCACCGACGTGATGATCGCGGGCAAGATCGCGGTGGTGTGCGGATACGGGGACGTGGGCAAGGGCTGCGCCCAGTCGCTGCGCGGGCTCGGGGCCGCGGTGTGGGTGACCGAGATCGATCCTATCTGCGCCCTGCAGGCGGCGATGGAGGGGTTCCGGGTCGTGACCATGGAGGAGGCCGCTTCCTGCGGCGACATCTTCGTCACCGCGACCGGCAATCTCCGGGTCATCACCCTGGAACACATGCGGGCGATGAAGAACGAGGCGATCGTGTGCAACATCGGCCACTTCGATTCGGAGATCGACATCGCGGGCCTGCGCAACCACGTCTGGGAGAACGTCAAGCCCCAGGTCGACCAGGTGGTCTTCCCCGACGGCAAGCGCATCACGGTGCTCGCGGAGGGGCGCTTGGTGAACCTCGGCTGCGCCACCGGCCACCCCAGCTTCGTCATGTCCTGCTCCTTCACCAACCAGGTGCTCGCCCAGATCGAGCTCTGGCACCATCCGGAGCGCTATGACAACGAGGTCTACGTGCTGCCCAAGCGCCTCGACGAGAAGGTGGCGCGGCTGCATCTGGGCAAGCTCGGCGCGTCCGTGACGGAGCTTCGCCCCGACCAGGCGGAGTACATCGGGGTCCCGGCGGAGGGGCCCTTCAAGCCCGAGTACTACCGCTACTGAGGGCCGCCCGGGGCTCGAAGCCCCGGCGTGCGCGGCCAAGCGACCTTGCACGCCTCGATTGGGCCGCGCCGGGGTCCGCGGCGCCGGGGCGTCGCCGTCGGAGGAGGTCGCGGGTCGCCGCATGGATCCGATTTCTCTACTCGAGCTTCGGGACAGGTCGATCGGAATGGATTCCCGCACACCAAGGGAATGACGTCATCTGCGCAAGGCGTGTCCTTCCCATGACGGCCGCCGACTCCTTCATGGCCGTCACTTCGCCGTAGCCGTCACCCTTCCATCGCCGTCATTCCCGCCGTAGCCGTCATTCCCGCGGAAGCGGGAATCCATCGCCCGTATCCGGCATTTCGAACGCCGGGACTCCGGTCTTTGGCGGGGAGGACGCCTTCGGCGCCGTCGCGTCGTCGACCGAGGGGAACCCCTGTAGGCGGATGCCGCGCTTCGGGCGAGCCCGGGGCGGCATGTTCGCGGGACGCCCGGCGGGTCTTTCCGTGCGGCTGCCGCCGCTCTCCCGACTACCATTCGAGGCGTCGAATCGGCGGAGGGACCGCGCATGGAACGCGCTCGCACAACCCGTACCGGCTTCGGGACCGGTCACTCCTTCTTCGCCGCCATCACGTCCCGCCGGCGAGGGAGCCCCGGACGGAGGAGGGCGGCGAGCGGTTGGCGGGGAACGCCCGGTCGATACCGGCTGATCGCGGCGGCTCTCGTCTTCTCGCTCGCCTCCGGCTGCCAGGCGCCACCGGCGGAGGACTGGACGACCTCGCCCGGACCCATCGGTGCGGGACACTGGGTTCGGATGCCGCCGTCAGAGGCCCCCCGTGCGTCCCCCGTCCCGGACCCGGCCTCGCCTTCCGCGCTAGCCGCGCACGAGGAGTTGCACTCCGAGACCTATACCGTGGTGGTCGAGCAGGTGCCGGTGGACGAGCTGCTCTTCGCGCTCGCCCGGGATGCCGAGATCAACGTCGACGTGCATCCCGAGATCTCGGGAAGGGTCACGCTGAACGCGGTGGAACAGACCCTTCCGCAGCTTCTCGAGCGCATATCGCACCAAGTGCGGCTGCGCTACGAGATGCGGGGCGACACCCTGTTGATCCTCCCCGACCAGCCTTTCCTGCGGGTGTACCGGCTCGACTACGTCAACGTCGCGCGCGACACCACCAGCGATACGCGTACCACCACCGCGGTGGGTACGGCGGCGGGCGGGTCGGCGGGCAACGCCTCCGCCACCCAGGTCGAGAACGTGTCCAACGCCCGGGTGTGGGCGACGGTGAGCGCCGCCCTGCGGGAGATCGTGCGGCCTCTCCCCGGCTACGAGGAGAGCGACCCGCGCGAGACGGTGATCGCCAGTCCCGAGAGCGGGGTGGTCATGGTGCGGGCCCGGGCCCGCCAGCACGACCAGGTGCGGGCCTACCTCGATGCGGTCATGGCCGGCCTCCATCGCCAGGTGCTGATCGAGGCGACCATCGTCGAAGTCCAGTTGAGCGAGCGCTTCCAGTCCGGGGTGGACTGGAGCGGTTTCGCCGAGAGCCTGGGCGTCTCCATCGACAACGTGACGAGCGGCGCCATCGCCGCGCCCGCGAGCGGGGTGAGCGGGCTCCTGCTCGAGTACGCCGATGCCGGCGGTGGCGCGGACATCTCGGTGGTGGTACGCCTGCTCGAGGCGTTCGGCAACACCCGCGTGCTGTCGAGTCCCAAGCTGATGGCGCTCAACAACCAGACCGCGGTGTTGAAGGTGGTGGACAACGAGGTCTACTTCAGCGTCGAGGTCAAGGAGGAGGAGGACGCGGAGACCGGCGACGTCACGCAGGAGGTCACGAGCAGCGTCAACACGGTGCCGGTAGGGCTGGTGATGAACGTCACCCCCCAAGTGAGCGACGCCGACACGGTGTCCCTGAACATCCGTCCCACCATTACCCGCATCCGGGAGTTCGTGAACGACCCGGGCGTGGCCATCGTCGCCGCCCGCCTCGAGGCCGCCGCGGCGACGGCCGCGGTCAACCGGGTGCCGGTAGTGCAGGTGCGCGAGACCGAGACCATGATGCGGGTGGGCAGCGGTCAGGTCGCAATGCTCGGGGGGTTGATGCAGGAGCGGCGCGCCCGCGCCGGCGACGGCGCCCCGGGACTCTCCCGGCTGGGATTTCTCGCCCCGCTCCTGGGGTATCGCGACCGGCACTTCGTGAAGACCGAGCTCATCATCTTTCTGCGGGCGACGGTCATCCGCAATCCGAGCATCGAAGTCGACCTCCGAGAGTACCGCTACCTCCTCCCGGGAGATGCCGGAGTCCCCGAGGCGGAGCCGGGCGCGGCAGATGCAGAGCGCTCGGAAACGGCGGCGTGACGGGTCCGGCGCGCCTCTCCGCGGACCGCCGTCCCGTGCGCGGTGACGGGGCAGGGCCGGCGTCGCCGCACCTTCCCGGAGGCGCCGGGCTCGCGTCTTCGGCAGAGCCGGTCTCCCCGGAGCCGGGCCCTGAGCTTCCCGGGCCCGCGACGCCGACCGCCGTGCAGGGCGCCCCTCCTTTCCCGCCGGGCGGGCGCCCCGCGCAGGGGAGCGCCGCACCCGGCCGGGCGGCCGAGGGAGGCCGGATCGGCGAGCTGCTGATCGCCCGGGGAGTGGTGAGCCAGGACCAGGTCCGGATCGCGCTGACCGAGCAGCGCCGTGCGCCGCGCCGTGAGCAGCTCGGCCGCATCCTGGTGCGCCTCGGCTTCGCGACCGAGGCGGTGATCCGCGACGTGCTCGGGGGAGCGCTGGGCTGCGCGAGCGTCGACCTCGCGCGGGTGATAGTCGACGCCGAGGTGCGGGCGCTCGTTCCGGAGGACGTGGCGCGGCGCCACCGGGTGCTCGGACTCAGCCGCCGCGACGAGGTCCTGAGCGTGGCGATGGAAGACCCCCTGGACGTCATCGCCCTCGACCAGGTGCGCGCCTCGGCGGGTCCCGACCTCGAGGTCCGGCCCCTGCTGGCGGGAGCGGTCGAGCTCGACGCGGCGATCGAGCACTTCTACGGCTTCGAGCTCTCCGTCGACGGGGTCCTGCGGGAGCTGGAGACTGGAGAGATCGACTACCGGAGCCTCGAGGTCCGCCGCGACGAGTACCGCCATCCCCTGGTGCGTCTGGTCAACGCGCTGCTCTGCGACGCAGTGAAGCGCGGAGCCTCCGACATCCACCTGGAGCCGGAGCGTGACTTCCTGCGGGTGCGCTACCGCATCGACGGGGTCCTGCGCCAGATCCGCAGCCTGCATCGCGGCTACTGGTCGGCGATCGCAGTACGGGTGAAGGTGATGGCGGCGATGAACATCGCCGAGACGCGCGCGCCCCAGGACGGGCGCATCTCCCTGACCGCTTCCGGCCGGAAGGTCGACTTCCGGGTCTCCTCCCTGCCGACCACCCACGGCGAGAACATCGTCCTGCGGGTGCTCGACCGGGAGAGGGGCATCGTGCCCCTGGAGGACCTGGGCCTCGCGCCCCGGCCGCTCGCGACGCTGCGTCTGATGCTGGCGCGGCCCCAGGGCATCGTCCTGGTGACCGGGCCGACCGGGAGCGGCAAGACCACCATGCTCTACTCGATGCTCCACCACCTCAACCGCGAGGTGCGCAACATCATGACGCTGGAGGACCCGGTCGAGTATCCGATGGAGATGATCCGTCAGACCTCGGTGAACGAAGCGGTGCGTCTGACCTTCGCCAACGGCATCCGGAGCATGATGCGCCAGGACCCGGACATCATCCTCGTCGGCGAGATCCGCGACGAGGAGACCGCCCTGATGGCCTTCCGCGCCGCGATGACCGGCCACCAGGTGTTCTCCACCCTGCACACGAACTCCGCGCTGGGAGCGATCCCCCGGCTGACCGATGCCGGCATCGCTCCCGGCATCATCTCGGGGAACGTCATCGGCGTCATCGGCCAGCGCTTGGTGCGCCGGCTCTGCTCCGCTTGCAGGAGCGCCTGCGAGCCCACGCGCGATGAACGCCGCCGGCTCGGACTGGAGGGTGCACCGGGGGCGCAGTCGCTGTACCGGTCCGCCGGGTGCGACGACTGCGACCATACCGGGTATCGCGGACGGCTCGCGCTCCTCGAGCTGCTGCGATTCGACGACACGCTCGACGAGCTGGTGGCGCGCAGCGCCACCCGCCGCGAGCTGCTCGAAGCGGCGCGCGCGAACGGCTTCTCGACGATGGCGGAGGACGGGATCCGGCGCGTGCGCGAAGGCGCAACGAGCGTGGAAGAGGTCTCGAGAGTGCTCGATCTGACCGACCGGGCCGCCTGAGGGAAAGCCGGTGCCCCTGATGCAGTACCGGGCGGTGGACGAAGAGGGCCGGGTGTCCCGGGGTCGGCTCGAGGCCGCGGACCTCGGACACCTGGAGCTTCGCCTCTCCCGCATGGGCCTCGAGCTCATCGGCGGTGCCGAAGCGGCCCGGCGGCCCGGCGCGCGCGGCCTCCGGGTCAGGCGGCGCGAGCTCATCCACTTCTGCTTCCAGCTCGAGCAGCTCCTGAGCGCCGGCGTCCCGGTGCTCGATGCCCTCGCCGACCTCGGGGACGGCGCCGCGAGCCCCCGTCGCCGGGTGCTCGCCGGCGTCATGGCCGAGTCGATCGAGTCGGGACGGACCCTCTCGGGGGCCATGGAAGAGCTGCCGCAGGTCTTCGACGCGGTATTCGTCGGCTTGCTGCGGGCGGGCGAGTCGAGCGGCGAGGTGGAGGCGGTGCTGCGCAATGTGACCGCCAGTCTCAAGTGGCAGGACGAGCAGGCGGCGAAGGTCCGCAAGCTGCTCGCCTACCCCCTGCTCGCGGGCGGCGTGATGGTGGCGGTGATGGTCTTCCTGATGACCGGGCTGGTGCCGCAGCTCGTCGCCTTCATCGCCATGATGGGGCAGGAGCTGCCCGCACACACCCGGGCGCTCATCGCGGCCTCCGACTTCCTGGTCCGCTACTGGTACTTCGTAGTGTTCGCCCCGCCGGCCCTCGTCGTCGCCTGCGCGGTGCTCGCACGAACGAGCCCCGCCCTGCGTCTCGGGATCGACGCCCTCGCGCTCCGGGTCTGGGGGATCGGGCCCCTCCTGAAGAAGGTGATCCTCGCCCGGCTCGCGAAGTGTTTCGCCCTGATGTACGCCTCCGGCATCACCGTGCCCGAGTGCATGCGGATCTGTGAAGGGGTGGCGGGCAACGCGGCGGTGGCGAGGGCGACTCGCCGGGCCGGACGGCGCATCGCGGAGGGCGCGGGCATCAGCGACGGCTTCGAGCACTCGGGCCTCTTTCCGCCCCTCGTGTTGCGGATGCTGCGGGTGGGAGAGAGCACGGGCGCCCTCGATGGTGCGCTTCGCAACGTGGCCTACTTCTACGAGCGCGATGTTCAGGAGGCCGTCGACCGCCTGCATACCCTTGTCGGACCGGCGATGACGCTGGTGCTCGGGGCCCTGCTCTTCTGGATCATCGTGTCGGTGCTGGGGCCGATCTACGGCACGATCACGGGCATCGAGCTCTGACCCGGATGGGGACTCCCGACCCGAGCCCGGAGGCTTCCGGCGCGGCCGGTGTCCCGGCCCTTCGACCCGAGCGTTCCCGGATCCTGCGCGCGGCCGGGCGATGGGGAGCCGGACTCCGGCGCCGGGTGAGGGCAGAGGCTGCGGGGCCCGGCGCCCGCGCTCGCCGCATGTGGACCCCGAGCGCCGGGCCGCGTACCGGCCGCCGGGTGTTCGTGGTGTCCGGCCGCCATCTCGACGCCTGGCGCTGGCGCCAGGGCCGCTGCGAGGCGCCGCTTCGCTTCGAGGCGGGCGAAGAAGGGCTCGGGACCTTCTCCGCCTATCTGGCGCAGGAGCCGCCGGACCCCGTCCGTATCCTCGTGGACCTCGTCGAAGAGGAGTTCCGGGAAGAGACGCTCCCACGCGTGATCGGGCCCGACCGAAGCGCCCTCATCCAGGCCCGGAGGCGCCGTCTCCTCGGCGATCCGACCTACGGCTGCTCGCTGTACCACGGGCGCGAAGAGGGCGGGAGGCGGGAAGACCGGATACTGTTCACCGCGCTCACCCGGCCGGAGCGGCTCACGCCTTGGCTGGACGTGATTGCGCGGTGCCGGGTGCCGCTCGCCGGCGTCCATACGCTGCCCCTGCTCACGGCAGAGATGGTGAAGTGGATAGCGCCCGACGGCGCGTCGCCCGCGCTCGTCGTCACTTGGCAGCGTGCGGGCGGCCTGCGCCAGACCTTTCTCTCCCGGGGGCGGGTCAGGTTCTCCCGGCTCGCGGTGCCTCCGCGTCTCGGGGACGGCGAGCACGCCGTCTGGCTGCGCTCGGAAGTCGAGAAAGTGCAGCGCTACATCGTGCGACAAGGTCTGCTCGCGTCGGGCGAAGCGCTCTGCGCATACGTCGTGGCGTCCTCGGGGCTCGGCGATGCGCTCGCTCCGCTCGTGCCGTCCTCCGGGGAGATCCGCTACCGCCTCGTGTCGTTGCCCGCGCTCGGGCACCGGCTCGGAGTGGACGAGGCAGAGCGCCTGGTCTGGTCCGAGCCCCTCTTCGTCGCGTCGCTCGCGCGCCGTACCCCCCGCCACCAGTACGCGCCCTCGAGCCGGATCCGGGACTACACCTTGCACCGCGCCCGGTCGGGGATCCGGGCGGCGAGCCTCTTCGCGCTCGCCGCCGGAGTCCTCTTCGGCGGGTCCGGCCTCGCCGGCGGGTACGACGCGGGGCGCTTCGCGGAGTCTCTGGGGGCGCACGCCGCGCTCTATCGCCAGCGCTACCGGGAGGCGCGGGAAGGTCTGCCGCAGGCCCCGGCCGAGCTGCCGGGGCTGCGGTTCGCGGTCGAGATGGGGGAGGGACTCCGTGCCGCCCGTACCTCGCCTCGCGCGGTGCTGGTCGCGGTGAGCCGGGGCCTCGAGCCGCACGCGGGAGTGCGGGTCGAGGGTGTCGACTGGAGCGCGGAGGCGGACGCCGACCCAGTCCGCCACTACCGCGCCGCTCCGTCACTCGGCTCCGAGTCCGGGACGGTCTCCGAAGCCTCCCCGTCCGGCCGGACACGCACTCAGAGCGCCGAGATCCGGGGTCGCATCGAGCCCTTCGATGGCGACTACCGGGATGCTCTCGAGCAGGTCGGCGGCTTCGCGGACTCCCTGCGCCGTCTTCCCGGCGTCGTCGACGTCGAAGTGCTGTCTCTGCCTCTCGACTTCGGCTCGGGAGCGAGCCTGCGCGGCGATGCGGGCGCCCGCGCCGGTGCGGCGGAGGCGCCGTTCTCGCTGCGTCTCCGGTGGGGGGCGGGGTCCGGGACCGAGTCTGCCGAAACCCGGGGTGGGGAGCCGCCTTTCGACTCGACTCTCGGAGTTCAAGGGCTGGAATCAGGCGATGGATTCCCGCACTCCCTTCCGTCATTCCCGCGAAAGCTTGTCCCCGGCCCCGATCGGGGGCGGGAATCCATTCCGGTCAACCAATCCCGAAACTCGAGCTTCGAGAAGCGTGCCATGGCTCCGAACGGCGACGGAAGCCGGGACTCGGGCAGTGGGACGCCATAGCGGCGAGGGAAGGGTGGAGTGGATTACAGTCTACGGGAAGGGACTCGCCCGCGCGCTCGTCCCCCTCGCCCTCGCGCTCGGTGCGAGCGCCGCGATGATCGCCGGTGCGCACCACTATCGCGGTGCGGAGGAGGCTCGACTCGTGGAGAGTGCGCGCGAGCTTCGGGAGCTCCGGGTGAAGTTCCGGTCCATCGACGACGAGAAACGCCGGATCGAAGCGCTGCTTCCCCGCTTCCGGGCGCTCGAGGCCCAGGGCATCATCGGGCCCGAGACCCGACTCGACTGGGTGGAGGTCTTGCGGGCGGCCTCCCGCCGTCTCGCTCTGCCCGAGCTTCGCTACGCTCTGGGCACCCAGGAGCGTCTGCCCGCGGACTTCCCGGCGAAGGCCGATGCCTTCGGCGTCTACCGCTCCCTCATGGAGCTCGATCTCGGCCTTCTGCACGAAGACGACCTGCTCCGCCTCCTCGACCGGATGGAACGGGAATCGCGGGGCCTGTTCAGCGTTTCGAGCTGCCGCATCCGGCGCACGGGCGCCCACTTCGTCCCCCTTCCCGCCGCGGTGAACCTGCGGGCGGCCTGCGTGCTCGAGTGGTTCAGCCTGCGCAATGCGGACGCGGGTCCATGAAGGTGCGGCGTGGCCCGCTTCTCCGCATCTCTGCGCGCCTCGTTCTCGCGTGGCTGCTCGGCACGGGCACGGGCGCGGGCGCGGAGGAGCTCGGCCGGCTCTTCAGCACGCCCGAGGAGCGGGACCGGCTCGACCTCGTGCGCACGAGCGGCGAACCGGCCGCGCGCTCCGACTCCGGATCCCGGGCGGCGCCGGCGCAGACCACCTCCCGCCTCTCCGTCAACGGTCTGGTCATGCGCGAACGCGGCCCGGACGCCGTCTGGATCAACGGCGAGCGGGTATCCCGCGGGGAGCGCACGAGAGAGGGCATCCGGGGGCAGGGGGAAGAGGGCGCTCGGGTGCGGGTCATCCTCCCCCAGGACGCCGGGGTCGTGCGACTCAAGGCGGGACAGCAGATCGACCTTGCCCACGACGCGGGCCTCGGTGCGGCCCCGGCCGCCGGCGGGCCGCCCGGCGCCCGAATCGACGCGCCGGAACCGTGAGGCGCCGGTGGCGAGCCGGTCCGGCCCCGGCCCCGCCCTTGCTTCGTCCGGGCGGAGCGGCGCTGCGGGTCGGAGGCTTCACTCTGATCGAGGTGGCGATCGTCGTCGGGATCGTCGGCCTGCTCCTCGGCGCCATGCTGGCGCCACTCTCGGCGCGCTACGAGCTCGCCCGTCTCCGACAGGCGCGGGCGGACCTTGCTCGCGCCGAGGAGGCGCTCTACGGCTTCGCGATCACCCACGGCCGCCTGCCGTGTCCGGACACCGGCGGAGACGGCGTGGAGGATCCGGGCGCGGGGAGCTGCGCGGCCGAGGAAGGCAATCTGCCGTGGAGCGATCTCGGGGTGGCCCGCGTCGACCCCTGGGGCAACGACTACCGTTACCGCGTCGATGCGCGCTTCGCCGATGACATCGACGGCACCGGCTGCGGCACCGCGACCGGTGGGATCTCCTTCGCGCTCTGCTCCGAGGGCGAGATCCGGATCCGGGACGGTGCCGGTGGCGGGTCGCAGATGGTTGCGCAAGGCATCCCCGCCCTTGCCCTCTCGCGTGGGTTCAACGAGGGAGACCCGCAGGCAGCCGCGTCGCCCGATGAGCAGGAGAACCGCGGCGACTGCGGGGGGCCCTCGCCGCCGCCCTGCGACCCGGACCTGTACATCTACCGCGAGCCCGCCCGGGCGGAAGGCCGGGAGTTCGACGACGTCCTGGTCTGGCTGTCCGCCCACGTGCTCAAGAACCGGATGGTGCAGTCGATGCAGTTGCCCTAGAGGGAGGGAGTGCGATGCCGCTCGCCCGGATCCCGATGACACACAGGAGGTTTGCAATGAAGGAACGACAGAAAGGATTCACGCTGGTCGAGGTCGCCGTGGTGCTGGTCATCGTCGGGCTGCTGCTGGGCGGC
>CAYFYD010000018.1:0-18827 GCA_964347195.1 uncultured Ectothiorhodospiraceae bacterium | reverse complement strand
ACGGTCGTGCCGGTCCTGCCGCGGGACCCGACGAGCAAAATGAGAATTGCTGCTCATTTGCTTCCAGTCCTCACCGCCTTAGCCGGGGTGGCACCCCGAGAAGCTATTTGCGGCGACGGGCAGGGGAGGCCGGTAAGGCGTTCGCGCAGGGCGGCCCTGAGCTGCGTCAGGGTACGCCTGAGCTCCGCGCCGTCCGTGGCGAGCAGGCGCGCCCAAGCTCCGCAGCGGTTGGGTAGGGAGGAGGCCGGTGCGGCGCAGGCGTTCGGTATCCTCCCGGGTGACGAGATCCTTGGTGACCACCGCCACGCTCGCACCCTGCGTGCCGAGGCGCGGGATCAGCCTTTCGATGAGTACCGTTTTGCCCGAGCCCGCCGGACCTCCGATCCCGATCAGCGCGGGCGCCGGCAGGTCAGCTCCCGGGGTGGCCAAGGAGCTGTGTGTGGGATGGAGACGCATGAGGGTCAGCGCAGCATGTAGCGCTGCGCCAAGGGCAGCTCGCTCGCCGGTACGCAGATCACGAGCTCCCCTGCGACGCGCACGCCGAGGGTCTGAGGGGCACTCGGTATAGCGGGTAGTGGGCTCAGCGCTGCGCCGTACGACATTCAGTCAGGAACCGGCACTGAATTGACTATGGCAATTGCATCATCGTCAAGACCGAACACGTGGTTTACATGACGTTCGATCTGTTGCGTCAGGTCGTCGATTGAACGGTTCCGCTGCGTCCTCTGCAGGGGCGTGCGGGCGAGAGCCAAAGCGTCTCGCATACGGATGAGCCTGACTACCAGGGCCTCGATCTCAGCCTGCGCCTCACCACCAGGAACCGGTATGGGCAGTGTTTCGATGAATTGCTTGCCGTGGGAGTAGTATCCGCCGCGGAAAACGCTCGTATTCGTTCGCACGAACGCTTCGCTGAGTCGGTGGTTCAGCACGGCCAACAGGTAGTGGCTCGAGACGCCCGCGCCGGGCCGAGGACGGATCAGATAGTAGGGGCCGTTGCCGCCGCCGGTCACGACTACATTACGATCATCGTAGGCGTACCTCGGTTCCAGAGAGAGTATCGGGAGAATGATCTTGTCTCCCTCGAACTTCGTGAGACTTTGCGACCGGCCGTATTGATACCACTGACGTTCCGCCGCGCGTCCGCCCGTGATGCTTCGGGCCTCGAGCTCCTCCCTTCGGGCGGTGAGATAGGCCCAGCAACCCGGAAACCGTCTCGCCATTTCCGGCGGCTGGATGAGACGCGCCCCCACCCGTCCCTCTGCATTCCTCACGAGCTCGTAGGGGAAGATCATCCAGGTGTTCGACTCGGGGCGCTGGAACGGGAGGAGAGGCGCATCGAGCAGACTGGGACGAAGGATGCCGCGCTCGATTGGCCAGTCACGATCGTTCCATTGAAGTGTACAGGTCGCGGCGGATTCTGCGACCGCCTCGAAGATGTAAATCTTGTCGGCGCTGGTCTGAACGCCGACGAAGATCTCCGCCAGCATGTTCAGCTCATTCGGGAAGGCTGCCTTGATGCGGCCAAACAAGGCGCTTGCCTCGGCATCGGCGAAGCGCCAAGGACCCTCGCCCAGCTCGTTGGCCGGCGCGAGGTCGATGGGACCAAGCTCCCCGTAGCGCCACGACTCCAGTCGCTCCGGCCGCTCGATCCGAATCTTATCGGCTGTCGCACGATCCAGGATGAGTATACAGGTGTAGTTGGTTGCAGTGGTGCCAAAGACCTGCTTGGCGCCGAAATGCACCGTCTCTTCCAGCAGCCGGCCGTCGGCGATCAGCCGGCGCAAGGCGCGACCCGACTGAATCGTCATGAACTTGTGCGGAACGATCACGCCGACGCGGCCGGCCTCTTTCGTCAGTCCGATCGAGCGCTCGATGAACAACAGATACTTGTCGAAGTTGTCGTGTTCCGCCGTCGAGTACGGAGAGCCGGGTCGACGGAAGAACTCGACTTCATCCGGAGAGTACTTCGCCATGCTCTGTATCCGAATATAGGGCGGATTGCCGATCACCGCATCAAATCCGCCTCGGCCCATTTCAACCGGATACTCGGTGCTCCAATCAAAGGGGTTGATTTGGTCATCTTCGGGTTCGCCGCCGACGGCGTCCCGCCACTCCGCAAGGCTGACGAGGCTGTTCCCGCAACGAATCGTCGTATCGAGCGCGGGAAGCGCGGTGTTCCGGGTGCGTTCGACGTAGTCGAGCAACGCTTCGGCGGATTCCCCCTCCATGAGCTTCAAAAGCAGACTGAACTGTGCGATTTCGACCGCATTCGGATCGATGTCGACGCCGCGAATGTGAGCAACCAGGATGCGCCGCCGTTCCTCGAAAGTGAGCCGCCACTGATCGGCGACCCCCTCATGGATACGATGCCCTTCATGGGCGTCCCGGTCGTTGTCCAGATACCAGTTGAGGTAGTGGTCCAGCAGGACCTCGAAGGCTGCGAGGAGAAAGATACCGGAACCGCAGCAGATGTCGGCGACCGAGAAGCCCTCCAACTCGGTCGGGCTCCTTCCGTCCAGCAGCGGGCGAAGCGTTCGTTCGGCGATGGCGTCGGCAATGTAGCGGGGAGTCGGGACGACACCGCCGCTCTCCCGCACTTCCTGCTGGTTGACGATGTTGACCGTATTGCCTTCGATCTCGATGACGTCGCCCAGGAAGTGCTCGTAGATTTCGCCGAGGACCTCCGGATCCACGACCGTGAAGGTGTACGGACTCGCCGGATAGTACAGCTCCCGGATGACCCTCCCGAGTGTTGCGTCGCTGATACGGACTTCCTGTCCCGCGTCGTCCATGAGCCGGAACAGGCCGCTGTCGTAGAACGCATCGGCTCGCTGGAGTTCTTCCATCAAGGCATCGAAAATGGCGTCTCCGTCCAGTTCCCGGAGCGTCTCGTATCTCTCGATATCGCGATCCTCGCAGATGCGCAGGAAGATGATCCGCGACAGGAAGAGCTGAGCTACATAAGTCAACTCGGCGGACTCGAGCCCTGGCGTGCTGCGATGGATATCGACCGCAAGAAGCTCGCGCCAGCTACGTACCTGCTCCAGAAAGAGATCGTCGAACTGTTCGGCTCCGCCGCGCGTGGCGCCGACGTCCAAGCGTCGGTCGAACTCTCCGGAGTAGACGGACTCTCGCGAAAGCAGTGGCCAGAGCTCGTCGAAGCGCACGTCAAACTCGTCACACGAGACGAGAAGCTGCCGGCACACGTTTGCTGCGTCCGTCTCGTCCGGCGCGATCCGGCAGTCGTAGACGGCGAGGTGCCGGAAGTTGGTCAGCACCGAAACCGGAAGACTTGCGGAGAAACCGTATCGCCGGATCTGGAACGCCGGGGCCGGAACCGTGTCGATGCGAATGCTGGGCTTCTTGGCTTCGACGAAGAGCTTTCGCTGTCGGGCGAGCCTCAGCTCGTAGTCGGGCCTCTTGTTGGCGCGTTCCTGGCCGACCTCGACGGTCGGCTCCTCAATCACCTCGCGAAGGGCGTGTCGATGTCCCTTGGCATTGTGGACATCCCATCCGAACGCCGCGAGCAGCGGTGAGATGAAGTCTGTGCGTGCCTGCGTCTCGTTGTAGGCGGCGCTGACATGGTCGCCCTCGTTGCGCTTGAACGCGGCGACCAGCCCGGCAACCTGGACGCGCGCCTCTGCCTTCTCCGCCGAATCGCTCACGACCGACGGCGGCGGGACAGCCGCCGGTCGCGCATCTTTTCCCAGATCGCTCTGAGTAATGCGCACTCCCCCGACGAAAGGCCAAGCTGAGCGCGAAGAACCGCGCGATCGTTGTGGTCGAGCACATCCGTGAGTCGATCCTGACGGATGAGTTTGTCGCAGTCGTCGATCGGCATCGCATCGCAGAGTTCGGCCGGCACCAGCAAATTCGTCGCCTCGGTCGGTTCCAGCTCGAGGACGCCGCCTCCGTAGCTTCGTCCCTCGATCTCCGCCGATGCGGCGGTCAGATGGGTGTAGGTGTTGGCGACCGTCTGCTCAGGGCTGACGCGGCATTTCATGCGGTGGATCGTGTCGGTCGCGGTCGCGACGGTGTTGTTGAGCACGATGCGCGGAAAGTCGTAGATCTGCCGGAACACAAACGCATCGGGCGTCCAGACTGCCGGCACTGCGTACCACGGCGTGCGAATCGAGCACTTGTACCCCTGATGGATCTTCATCCTTTCGCCGCGCTGGATGTAGACGTCGAGCTCCGGCGTAAGCTTCGAGCCATTCAGAGGCTCCAGATCCAGAAGATGGACACGCTCATCCGCCCTCGCGAGGTTCCGCCAATCCGACGTGTCGATTCTCGCCCCCTCGAGATGAACGGAGCGGGAAACCAGCGGAACGGTGTAGTCGAGGATGTCGAGTCTTTCGATCTCGCTCCGTCGGAGCACGAAGAACTGGTTTCTTCCAGTCACCACGCCGACGTTGACATCGGCGAAGGTCTTCAGTGTCGTGGTCTGGTCTGACGCGCGAAGCGCCCGCATGAGGCCAATTTCTGCGTTCGACAGGAAGTACTTGAGCCATTTCTCGCTGTCGTGCTTGATTGACTTCGGGGAGGCTCCGCTCAACAGTTCCGTGACCGGCTGGTCCACGATCTCGGCGACGGTGTCCGCTTCGGTCAGAGTTACTTGGCAGGCGTTCTCCCGCGACGGTCGTCGGGCGCCGTCGGCGAGCAGCAGGATGACCTCCTGCTCGGCATTCGCGAAAAACAGCTCATTGCAGGAAACGAGGTGGACGCAGCGGAAACGGTCGGTCAGAAACCACCGGAGTTGTGCCGCGTAGCTGACCTGCAACAGTTCGGCGGGAAGAACCAACGCGAGCCGTCCACCAAGCCGGAGCTTTGCGGTGACGGCCGCCACAAAAGGTACCCAGATGTTCGTGAGCCGGTTCGGTGCGAGGCCGAGAAGTTTCATGATCTCCATCGACCGGCCGCGGTGGGGTTCGGGGAAGCTCTGGTAGCGAATGAAAGGTGGATTCCCGATCACGGCATCAAACGACGGCTGTTCGCTTCGTTTCCACCAAGCGAAGAAATCTCCGACCTCCACTACCTTGTTGGCCCGCGTACCATAGCGGGACTCGAGGCGCCGCCGGGCCTTGGCGGCTTCGACTTCCAGTATCTCGACGCCGATGAGCTGGTCGGTGCACGCGCCATCTCCAAGTCCGACCGTCTCCAGACGGCGGGCAGCGGCGTCCAGGAAGACGCCGTCCCCACAGCTCGGCTCCAGTACCCGGTCCGTCGCTGAGCGAATCGCCCATGAAGACAGCCACACCGCCAACTCCGGTGACGTGTAGTAACCTCCGCGCAGCTTGTCGGGATCGAGAGCCGCGAATCGGCCGACATGAGTCCTCACCTGAGATACGGTTCCGCTTCCCCCGAGTTCATGCGGATCGTCGCACCGCAATCAACGTCTCCGCGCCCGGATGGACGGACCGGGTCCCGCCTTCGTCGACGCTTGTCCGATATCGCTTTGCACGGGCTTTGCCAATTCGAACGGAAGCTTCAACTGATCGTCCTGGTGTCGCTCGAGGAACTCGACCAATGCCTGTCGTGCGATCCATGCTTGCGAGATACGACTCTTCTCCGACAGCGACACGAGGGCATGGTGCTCCTCTGGCGAGAGGTTGACCGTGATACGGTGCTTGGAAGGCATGTCAATCAGCCGTAGCTTGACCAAAGTGCTGTCCAGTGCGGCACCGTGCAGCACAATGCAGCCTCGGCGCGATGGTGTCAAGGGCCATCCGAGACGGCATCCGCACTGACGAGACCACCGGCGCCGGCGCGCTGCCTCACCGCGCCCCGTACCGCTCCCATCATTCGCTTCCAGTTCCCACCGCCGGATCCGAAGCGCCACCGCTCCGCGAGCTACTTGCGGCGATGCGCGGGGGGGTGGCCGGTGAGGCGTGTGCGCAGGGCGGCCCAGAGCTGTGTCATGGTACGCCTGAGCGCTACCCCGTCCGTGGCCAGCAGGCGCGCCCAAGCGCCGGCGCGGTTGGGCAGGGAGGAGGCCGCGGCGTAGACCGCGGGCGGCGCCGTCGCCAGCCCCTCTCGCAGGGCTTCGAGCAGCGTCTCCGGCGCCACGGCGTCTCCGGCGGCGACCAGGGTGCCCTGCATGCGATGCTCGCCGCTCACCCCGGCCGTGCCGCTCGTCCAAGCTGCGCCCTCGATGTGGAAGCGGTCCAGGGAGAGCAGCCGCCCGCCGGGAGCGACGACGCGGGTCTCGCCGGCGCAGAAGGCGAAGGGCCGGCCGCCGCCGGCGGGATCGTGGGGCAGGAAGCTGTCGCCGGCGATGATGAGCGCGCCGGGGGCGGGTTCGAGCGTGGTCGCGCTGCGCAGGCGGGCTTCGGGAAAGAGAATGGTCGGGTCGGGCAGGTACTCCAGCAGGCTTCCGGGTCCGCCCGAGAGGTGGATCCGTTGCCGTGCCTCGCCGTCGGGCATGCGGTAGGCGATAGTCGACGCCTGGGTGGTGACGTGGGCTCTGGCGCCGGTCCCGGTCCGGACCTCCACGTCCAGCCGGTCGCCGGAGTAGATGCCCCCGGCGCTGGTCTGGACGTAGAGGCTCGCCATCTCCGGCAGGTCGGGGTCGAGGTACTGCGCCCGGCAGAGATGGAAGGGATAGGAGGCGTACTGCCGGGCCAGATAGCTCTTCCCGCCGGGACCGGAGGCGAAGATCGCCTGAAGGCGTCCTCGTGTCAGCGTCGGTGCTTTCCGGGCTTCAGTCGTCGAAGAGGACATCGTGGGACAGGCGCTCGACCACCGCGTCGAGTCCCTCCCCGGTGGCGCAGTTCGTCAACAGCACCGGCTTCCCGTCGCGCACCTCCCGCGCCTCTCGCTGCATGCGGCCGAGGTCCGCGCCGACCAGGGGCGCCAAGTCCGTCTTGTTGATGACGAGGAGGTCCGCGCGCACGACCCCCGGTCCCCGCTTGCGGGGGATGTCGTCGCCGTCGGCGGTGTCGATGACGAAGAGCCAGTAGTCGACCAGGTCGAGGGAGAAGGTCGAGGCCAGGTTGTCGCCGCCGCTCTCGATGAGGACGACCGAGAGGTCCGGCACGCTCGCGACCAGCCGGTCCACCGCCTCGAGGTTCATCGTCGGGTCTTCCCGGATCGCAGTGTGCGGGCAGGCCCCGGTCTCGACTGCGAGGATCCTCTGCGGGTCGAGGAGGCCGCTGCGGCGCAGGCGTTCGGCGTCCTCCCGGGTGACGAGGTCGTTGGTGACCACCGCCACGCTCGCACCCCGCGTGCCGAGGCGCGGGATCAGTCCTTCGATGAGCGCCGTCTTGCCCGATCCCACCGGACCTCCGATGCCGATCCGTGCGGGTGCCGGCGCTCCCGGCTCCGGGGTGGCCGGGTTCATCGCGCGCTCTCCCGGTCCGGGCGTTGGCGCGCATGCGGGTCGGGACAAGGCGAGCTCCGGTGGGAACACGCGAAAGTTCCTGCTCGAACCTCCTTCCCTGCTACCGATCGGAGCGGTGGACTCCCTCTCCTCGCCTCCGCGGGAACACCCTTCGCGTAGTGACGGAGACCATGGCGCGTCTCGGTCACCGTGACTCCCGTGACCGGCGGAATCCATCGGCTCGAGCGATCGCGGATGCGGGGACGCGCAGAACGGGGAGCCGGGGCTTCCTTCGGCGACACGGGACGCACCGGGATCAGCGCAGCATGTAGCGCTGCGCCAAGGGCAGCTCGCTCGCCGGGGCGCAGGTCGCGAGCTCGCCGTCGACGCTCACGTCGAAGGTCTGGGGGTCGACGCTGATCTCGGGGCACGCGGCATTGCGCAGCATGTGCTGCTTGCCGAGCTTGCGCGTGCCGCGGGCGGGCAGGAGGGCCTTGGTCAGGCCGAGCCGCCCGGCGACGTCGCCGTCGATCGCGGCAGGGTGGACGAAGCAGGCGCCGAGCGCCTTGCGGGCGGCCCCGAAAGCCCCCCACTGCGGGCGCATCAGCAGGGGCTCGCAGGTCATCAGGGAGGCGGCGCTGTCTCCCATCGCGGCCCAGACGATGAAGCCGCCCTTGACCACCAGCTCCGGCTTGATGCCGAAGAAGGCGGGGCGCCAGAGCACCACGTCGGCGAGCTTGCCGGTCTCCAGCGAGCCGATGTAGGTGTCGATGCCGAAGGTGCGTGCCGCGTTGATCGTGTACTTGGCGAGGTAACGCAGGATGCGCTCGTTGTCGCCGATGCGGGTGCTCTCTCCCGGCAGCCGCCCGCGCTGGTCCTTCATCTTCGATGCGAGCTGCCAGGTCCGGCAGATCACCTCGCCGATGCGCCCCATGCCCTGGCTGTCCGAGCCCAGCATCGAGATGGCGCCCAGATCGTGCAGGACGTCCTCGGCGGCGATGGTCTGGGCACGGATGCGGCTCTCCGCGAAGGCCACGTCCTCGGGGATCGAGGGGCTGAGGTGGTGGCACACCATCGTCATGTCGAGGTGCTCGTCGAAGGTGTTGACGGTGTAGGGGTTGGTCGGATTGGTGGAGGAGGGGAGGCAGTTCGCCTCGCCCGCGACGCGGATGATGTCGGGCGCATGGCCGCCGCCCGCGCCCTCGGTGTGGTACATGTGGATCGTGCGCCCGTTGATCGCCTCCAGGGTGTCCTCCAGGAAGCCGCTCTCGTTCAGGGGGGCGGTGTGCAACTGGACCTGGAAGTCGAGCTCGTCGGCGACCGCGAGGCAGGTGTCGATGACCGAGGGCATGGCTCCCCAGTCCTCGTGGATCTTCAGGCCGAAGCAGCCGCCCGCGATCTGATCGAGCAGCGAGCGGGGCCGGGACGAGTTGCCGCGGCCGAGGAAGCCGAAGTTGAGCGGCCACTGCTCGGCGGCCTGAAGCATCTTGCCGACGTTCCAGGCGCCGCCGCAGTCGATGCCGACCGTGATGGGACCGAGCGAGCCGCCGATCATCGTCGTGATGCCGGAAGAGACGGCGTGCTGGCAGAGCTGGGCGGAGTCGAAGTGCACGTGCACGTCGATGCCGCCGGGCGTCGCGATCAGGCCCTCGGCGTCACGCACGGTGGTCGCCGCGCCGCAGATGAGGCGCGGGTCCACCCCGTCCATGGTCGCCGGGTTGCCCGCCTTGCCGACCCCGGCGATGCGGCCCTCCTTGATGCCGATGTCGCCCTTGACGATGCCGAGGACGGGATCGATCAGCAGCGCATTGCAGAGCAGCATGTCGAGGGAGCCCATCGCGCTGTCGTAGCCCGGCGTCAGGCCGAGGCCGTCGCGCAGGGTCTTGCCGCCGCCGTGCAGGCACTCGTCGCCGTAGGCGGCGTGGTCGTGCTCGACCTCGGCCAGCAGCGAGGTGTCGCCCAGGCGCACCGCGTCGCCGGTGGTCGGGCCGTACATCCGTGCGTAGTCCGCTCGGGTCATCCTGGTCATGGCTCATGCTCCCCTGAAGCCGCGCTCCCGCGCCCGGCGGAGCGCCGCGTCCCGGCGCCGCTCGCCGCGGATGCTGCCCTCGGTCAGCCCGTTGAGGCCGGAGAGCTCGCCGCTGCCGCCGAACCCGGTCAGCGCGACCTCCTTGCTCTCGCCCGGCTCGAAGCGCACCGCGGTCCCGGCCGGGATGTCCAGGTGCATGCCCCAGGCGGCGGCGCGGTCGAACTCGAGCGCCCGGTTGGCCTCGAAGAAGTGGTAGTGGCTGCCCACCTGGACCGGCCGGTCGCCGGTGTTGAGGACCCGGATGCTGCACTTGGAGCGCCCCGCGTTGATCTCGATCTCTCCCTCGGCGGGGATCACCTCGCCCGGGGTGGGGGCGCCCGCGGGCGGGGCCTCCGCGCCCGGCCGGATCGGGTCGTGGACGGTGACCAGCTTGGTGCCGTCCGGGAAGGTGCCCTCGACCTGGAGCATCGGCATGAGGTCGGCGACGCCGGGCATCACGTCGTCGCTCGTGAGTATGGTGGACCCGAAGGCGATGAGCTCGGCCACCGAGCGCCCTTCGCGGGCGCCTTCCAGGATCTCGTCGGCGATGAGCGCGCTCGCCTCGGGATGATTGAGCTTCAACCCTCTGGCGCGGCGCTTCCGGGCGAGCTCCGCCGCGGTGAAGATCGTCAGGCGCTCGAGCTCGGTGGGGGTCAGCATCATCTTCCGGCCTCCATGGTGTTCCGGCGCGGGGTTCGGGCTGCTCTCGACGGGGAAGGATACGACATTGCGGATCCGCTTCGCCCGGGATCGCGGGACCGGGGCGACCGGAAGGCCCTCGCGGTCGCGGGAGCGGTCTTCGCGGCCCCATCCTCTCTCGTGCCACGGGCGTTCGGCTCCGGCATCCGCGCGCTCCGCATTCAGTTCGCGAAGAGCCGGGTGGCCGCCGTCTCGTGGCGCATGACCGCGATCTCGGCCTCGGGGGTCGATGCGCGGAGCCGGTCGAGGTCCGGCGCCGGCACGCGCAGGACTTCGGCAACGAGGCCCCGGGTGTCCTGCAGGATGCGTTGCGCCCCGACGTGCCCGAGGAGGCCGAGGCGGATGGCCGCCCCCAGCACGCCGGTCGCGAAGGTGTGGGCGGAGAGGGCCTCCGCGGCCGCCGAGTCGAGGCCGGCGCCGCGCCAGACGAGGCCCTGGACCGCGGCCGTGTGCCCCGGGGCTTCTCCCGCGGCCACGAGGGCGCGGTAGGCGGCGGCGCCGGCCGTGCCCAGGGCGGCATGGACCTTCAGCAGCGCGCGGCCGGCGCGGCGCGAACCCCGGCGGAGCTCGGTGGCGAGCGTCGAGGCTTCGAGCAGGGTGTCGATCCCGGCGACGGCCAGGGCGTCGGGGGCCGCGCGGTGGGCCGCCGCCAGGGCGCCCCGGTCGAAGGTCGCCCAGCGCGCGCGCAACTGCCCCTCGAGGAAGGAGGCGAGCGCCGGTGCGGAGCCGATGCCGCCCTCCTCGCTGAGCGTCTCCAGCCCGAAGGAGAAGGAGACGGCTCCCGAGGGAAAGAAGCTGTCGCCGTGCTGGAGCAGGGCCAGCCGCTCAGCGGGGTGCGGCATCGTCCTCGTCCTCGACCTCGAGCGCTCGCCCGCTCCGGAGCAGCGGCTCGAGACGGGCGAGATAGTCCGCCTTCGGCCCTTCCAGGGCGACCAGCAGTCGCGGACCCTCGAAGCGTACGCGCCAGTGGAGATTGCCGGCGAAATAGCCGAGCTCCAGGGCCGCCGCTTCGTCCCGGGGGGCGAGCGCAAGCCAGCGCTCCACCTTCAGGCGCACGACGACGGCGCGCGCATCGTCCAGGGCGAGGACCGCCCCGTCCTGCAGGGCCTGCTCGCGGGGCAGCGCGATCAGGCACTCGGTGGCCCGGTCGGTGCGGGCGCGCAGGCGGCGCCGGTGAACGTCGTCGCGCTCGAGGGTCAGGTACTCGACGAGGCCCTCGTGTTCGAGGCGGTGCAGGCGTTCGGCCAGCGCCGCATCGTGCGCGTTGCCGATCACCCGGTGGATCCGGAGCGCCATCGCCGCTTCGCCATCGCGGATCAGGAGGCGGGGCGCCGGAGCGACTGGTCGACCAGCTCCCCGCGGGACCGGGCGATCGCGGCCATGATGCGCAGGACGACGCACACCGCGAGCCTCGACGTGGTGCCGCTCACGTCGTAGATCGGACAGAGCTCCGAGATGTCGATGACGCTGACGCCGCCCCGGGCGCCGAGCAGGTTGGCGATGCGCATCATCTCCCGCGACTCGATGCCGCCCGGCTCGGTCGCCGTCACCCCCGGCGCCATCGAGGCGTCCATGACGTTGAAGTTGAAGCTCAGGTACTGGGCGTCGGTCCCTTCCCAAGCCCGCGCGATCGCCTCCGCCGCCGCGGTGTCGACCCCGCGCTCCAGGAGCTCGAACATCGGGTGGAAGCGGATGCCGCGCTCCTTGGCCAGATCGATCCAGTCCTTGGGGTTGAGGGAGTTGCGGGCGCCGATATGGCCCACGTTGTCGCCGGCCAGATTGGGCAGCTCGGTGATGCGGGCGAGCGCGCAGGTGCTGACGTTTCGCTCCCCCGCCCAAGTGTCGGCGAGGTCGAGGTGGGCGCCGAAGTGCAGGTAGCCCATCTTCGCTTCGGCGCCGATGTGGTCCGACAGGGCCCGGGCGGCAGGGATGGAGAGGGAGCGGTCGCCGCCGCAGAGGATGGGGGTCAGCCCGGCGGCGAGGATCTCGCGCACCGCCTCGTAGATGCGCCGGCGGCTGAGCTCCGGGTTGACCTTGGGCATCTGCACGTCACCGCAGTCGACACTGCTGCCTTCGAGGTCGACCTTGAACTCGAACCAGTAGGGGAAGTACTCCTGGGAGGCGAGGCGGAACTCTCGCGGGCCCTCTTCGGAGCCGGGCTTGCCGACGTTGCCCTCGTCGAAGGGCACTCCGAGGAACGCGTAGCGGGCGCCGGAGGCGCGGAGCTTCCCGGCGTCGAGGGCGACGTGCTCCGAGCGCAGGAACGTGATCTGTCCCGGGGCGCGGTAGTTGTCGGCCTCGTCGCCGCCCCGGGGCGAGAAGAGGTGCGCGTAGGCTTTGGCGGGGTTCATCGGTCCGTCGTTCTCCTGGTGTTTCGAGCGGTCGCGGGTTCAGGGCGGGAGACCCTGCTCCCGAAGCGTCTTCGCTCGGCTGCCGAGGTAGTGGTAGATCATGCAGCAGGCGAGCTTGGTGCTCATCTGGCTCACGTCGAAGAGGGGGCAGAGCTCGGAGATCTCCAGGACATCGGCGCCGTAGGTGCCGGCGATGCGGGCGAGCTGGATGGCCTCCCGGGACTTGATGCCGAAGCACTCCGGCGCGGTGGTGCCGGGCATGCAGCCGGCGTCCAGGGAGTCGGTGTCCCAGGAGCAGTAGACGGCGTCGGTACCCCGCCACGCGATCTCGAACATCTCCCGGGTGCAGCTCTCGATGCCGCGTTCGACCACCTCCATCATCGGAATGAGGCGCACCTCGTTGTCGACGAAGAAGTCGTGCCAGTCCTTGGGGTTGAGGCCGTTGCGCGAGCCCATGTGGGCCATGTTGGCGCCGTGGCAGTTGGGCAGATCGAAGGCGCGCGCCGGGCCGGAGCAGTTGGTGTTGTCGATGCCGCCCCAGTCGGGCGCGGAGTCGAGGTGGCAGTCGATGTGCAGGTAGCCGATCCGGCCCTCCCGGTGGAAGTCCGAGAGCGCGCGGGCACCGGGGATCGGGGCCGAGTGGTCGCCTCCGCAGAAGATGACCTTGGCGCCGCCTTCGAGGCACTCGGTGATGTACTGGTGGATGTACTCGTGGGAGCGGTCGTTGTTGCCGGGCACTACGGGCACGTCTCCGCAGTCCACGGGCCGGAAGAAGCTGACGAGGTCGACGTCGTACTCGAACATGTACGGAAAGTACTGGGTCGAGGCTTCGCGCAGGCCGGCCGGCCCCTGCGAGGTGCCGGCCCTCACCATCTGCCCCTGGTCCCAGGGGACGCCGAGAAAGCAGACCCTGGCCCCCATCGCGCGGATGGCCTCGCGCTCCGGAGGGCAGTAGGGAGCGCCCAGGAAGGTCGCGAGGCCGCTCGCCTTGAAGGCGCCGTTGTGCCGCCGTGGCGAGCGGATGTGGTCGCCGGGCTCGTCGTGACGTTGCGGGCCCTGGTGCTGGTGGGGCACGAGCTCCCAGGTGCCGGTGTGGGTCTCGTTCATCGGTGGCAGCTCCTTCCCGAGTGTCGCGGCGGTCGCGGGCCGAGGACGCTCGTCGCGCGTCTATCCCCCGGCGGCGAGGTGTTCGCGGCTCGGACTCTCCTCGCGCATCATGTGCATGATGTGCCGTTCGAGCTCGACGTAGTCCGGCATGTTGACTACTTCCTCCTTGTCGGCGATCCGCCGCCCCTGCTTGAAGTCGGTCGTCATGATCTCCCGTACCCGGCCGGGAAGGCGGGTCATGAAGACGATGCGGTCGGCGAGGAAGATGGCCTCCTCGATGTCGTGGGTGACCATGAGGACGGTGGTGTCGGTGGACTCCAGGATGTTCATCAGGAGCTCCTGCATGGTCCAGCGGGTCTCCGCATCGAGCGCTCCGAAGGGCTCGTCCATGAGCAGGATCGCCGGCTCGTTGGCGAGGGTGCGTGCGATCGCGACCCGCTGCTTCATGCCGCCGGAGAGCTCGATCGGGAAGGCGTGGCGGAAGCGGCCGAGACTGACCAGATCGATGAAGTGCCGGGCCCGTTCCCGGCGCTCCGCCCTGGGCACGCCGTTCAGCCGCATGCCGTACTCCACGTTCTCCTGCACCGTCAGCCAGTCGAAGGAGGTGTAGGACTGGAACACCATCCCGCGTTCCCGTCCCGGGCCCGCGATCGCCTTCCCGTCGAGCATGAGCGAGCCTTCGGTAGGGTCCTCCAGGCCCGCGACCATGCGCAGGATCGTCGACTTGCCGCAACCCGAGGGGCCGAGCAGGGCGCAGAGGTCGTTGTCCCGGACGTCGAAGGAGACGCCGGCCACCGCCTGGATCCTGTCTCCGGAACCGAGGCGGAACTCCTTCGAGAGATCCACGACCGAGAGCTTGGTCTTTCGCCGGCGGGCGTTCATGGCCGGCCCGCCGAACGCGCGCTCCGGCGCGCCCGGATCGCGGTCTCCCGGCTGGGCCGGTGGCTCTGTGCTCGGCATCTGTCTTCGGTCAGGGCACATGGATTCCCGCTCCCCGATCGGGGTCGGGGACAAGCTCCGCGGGAATGACGGGGAGTGGTGCCCGATCGGAGGCCGGATTGACGGAAAGTTCTGAGTCCCGTGTGGTCCTCGTCATTCCCGCTCCCCGATCGGGGTCGGGGACAAGCTCCGCGGGAATGACGGGAAGTGGTACCCGAGACGGGGAAGAGTCCCCGAGTGGAGTATCGTCATTCCCGCGGAAGCGGGAATCCACTGATTTCCCGGGACGCAACATTCGTTAGCCGAGCATGGATGCTGCGATCGGCCCGACCGGAAGTGAAGACTCACTTACGGACTCCTCCGCCTACCCGCCGTAGCCTGCGGCATGCAGGTCCGCGAGCAGCGAGCAGTCGATTCCCTCGGCCGGCTCGATCGTCTTCGACATCTGGCCGAACTTGATCCACCACTCGTTGGTCATGCGCCAGTGGTCCTCGATCTGGCCGTTGCTCTGACCGAAGGGGGGGTCGCCCGGCGCGGCGCCGCAGAAGCGTGCCGCTTCCAGGAACCCGTAGGGATAGAGGCCGCCGTCCTTTCCGGTGCCGTCCGCTCCGATCACCATCACCACATCGTCGAGGGGCATCTTCATGCCCTCCGCGATGAGCCGGTTGCCTTCCTCGGGGTTCTCCCGCCACCAGGCGATCGCGTCGTAGAGTGCCTGCATGGTCTTCTGCGCGACCTCTCGACGCTCTGCGATGAAGTCGGCGTTCATGAACACGGCGTCGGCGATGAGCGCGTTCTGGAGCCAGAAGGGCTCGCGCGACTGGGCCGCGAGCCGGGTGTCGGGCCGGGACTCGAGCACCTGCGGTCCGAAGGGGTCCCAGAACTCGGCCGCGGCCACGTCGCCGCCGATCATGGCCGAGGCGGCATCGTCCATGATGAGGTTCACGTACTCGACCTGGTCGTAGGGCACTCCGTTCTGCTCCAGCCAGATCGCCATGTAGAGCTGGGCGAGCCCGCCTTCGAGCACCGCGACCTTCTTGCCGGCGAGGTCGCGGGCGCTCTCGATGCCGGGGCCGACGACGATCTTGTCCGTGCCGTAGGAGATGTTGCCGTAGGCCACCAGCTTGACCGGCATGCCTTCGGCGGTGGCGATGGGGGCGAACTCGATGGTGCTGGAGACCACGTCCAGCCGGCCCGCGGTCGCCAGGCTGAAGGTCTGGTACGGATCCTCGATCGCCTGGTAGCTGATCTCGAGGTCCGGCGCGAGGCCCTTCTCCTGGGCGATGTACCAGAAGCCGTAGCCCGGCCAGGTGAGACCGGCGATGCGGACCTCCTCCTTGGCGGCGAGCGCGGGGCCGGCGGTCCATAGAAGGACCGCACCGAAGACCGCGAGGCAAGCCCCGCGGCCGAGCTTCCCGATGCTGAGATGTTTCATCGTCCTGTCTCCTGTTTGTGTTGATCCATGTGCCGGTCCGTCCGGCCCGGCGTCCCGACTCCGTCCGGCCCTATCGCCGCTCGCTCTCGAGATAGGGGAAGAGCAGGCGGTGGAGGCGCCGGAAGAGAAAATCGAAAAGCAAGCCCAAGAGTCCGATGACGAGGATGCCCGCCATGATCTTCTCCACGTGGAGGAAGCGCTTGGCGCGCATCATGACCGCACCGATACCGGTGGTGGCGGCGACGATCTCGGCGATGACCAGATAGGTCCAGCTCACCGCGAGCATCTGGCGCATCGCCACCATGACGTTGGGCATCGAGGCGGGGATGACCACGGTCCACAGGATCTGCCCGCGGCTGCCGCCGAGCGTCATGGATGTCTCGATGAGCTCGCGGCGCACCGACTTCACGTGGTCCATGATGATGGTGATCAGGAACCAGATCACCCCGATGAAGAGCAGCGCGATCTTCTGCCCGTCCCCGGTGCCGAACCACATGAGCAGCAAGGGGATGAAGGAGGGCGCCGGCAGGTAGCGCCAAGCCGAGACCAGGGGGTTGACGAAGGCCTCGACGCGCCGGAAGGAGCCCATGAGGATCCCGAGCGGTACCGCGACCAGGCAGGCGAGGGCGAAGCTGAGCGCGATGCGGTAGATGCTGATGCCGATGTCCACGAGGAAGGCGTCCTGCACCAGCAGCGACCAGAGGCCGAGCAGGACCTGTTCCGGTGGGGGCATGAAGAGGCTGTTGACCCATTCGAAGACGACCGCCGCCTCCCAGAGAAGAAAGAAGATGGCCCAGATGGAGACGCCGAGGAAAAGGCTCGCGCGCGCCGGGATCGAGCGCTGGAACTCGAACCATCGGGGGCGGCGGCGTGGCGGCACGGGAGCGGCGCCCCCGCTTCGGCCGGCTTCGCCCGCGTGTACCGGGGCCTGCGCCACGCCTACTTCGTCGTCCCCGCCTGCGGAGGTCGCCATGGCCCCGCGCTCTCGCCGGCCCCTCTGCCTGCGTGCCGTATCTCGAGTCCGATCACTCCTGCGATGATCCCGTTTGCGCAGTCAAAGGTCTGTTTCCATTGAATACGTCTGCGGGTGGCGATGCCTCGCGCTCTCCGCTGCACTCCGTTGGCCGCGGAGCGATGGTGCCGAGTTTCGTCGTCGTGTCAAGGAGTTCGTGCCGATCCCGGCTTCCCTGCCCGAGGGCGCTCCCGGTTTCCGCACCGCCCGGGGGAGTGGCCCGGCCGGGTGCTGCGGGAGCGCGTGCTCCGCCTCGGCTCGGTCGCCGTCCTCCGACCCCCGGCCGGGGTGAGACGGCAGGCCGGTGGAGCCTCAGAGAAAGAGCGCGAGCACCCCGGTGTAGGAGTAGATCCGGTCCCGGTTGAGCTCCCCGTTGGCGAAGAATCCGATCATCGGGAAGTCGCCGAGGCTGTCCTTGATGATCTCGGTTTCGGACTCGGGGGAGGCGAACTGGTTCGGGCCCCGCGCGGCGCAGGAAATGTAGATCCCGCCGCGGACGGCCCGGTTGCCGATCCTCCGCCCGAGGTCTCCCGTCATGCGGCGCATGTCCTCGACCGCGCTCTCCTGGTCGCGCCGGCAGAAGAGCACGCGCTCGCCTTCCGGCACCGCCGCCGCGATCGCGATCGCCTTGCTCGACGGATCGATCGCGACGAGGTTGCGCACCGTGTAGTCCGCGGTGTCCGAGCCGGTGACGGGAAGGGCGGCGAAGATGAGGCCGCCGACCCGGTTCAGGTCCGAAGCGAGCGCCTCGCCGATGTCCTCCGAGAAGACGTCGAGGGCAGGGCGTCCGTCGAGCTCGATCAGAACGTGTCCCCTGCCCTTCGTGACGGTGTGGGTCTGGCCCAGGGGCGTGCAGCCCTGGCTGAGTCCGGTCGCGACCTCGATCGCGGCGGGAGACAGGGCGACTCCGCTCAGGCACCCGGTGGCGTCGCCGGCATGGTGCGGCGCGTCGCCGGCCGCCGCCGTCAGGCCCCCCACCAGGAAGCTGCCGGTGTCGGCCGCGAGTCGGTCCACCGCTTCCGTCGCTTCCGAGTGCCGGGGGTCGACATGGGCGAGGGCGAGCGGCATGGTCGCGTCGCTCAGCCATTGCGCGTGCTTCGCGGCGAGCTCGGCGCCGGCCTCGCTGCCTCCGGCGAAGAGGCGGTAGCCGTCCGCCGGCAGGTCGAGCAGGAGCGCGGCCGCTCCCGGCTCCCCGTAGTGCTCCTCGCCCCCCGCGATCACCCCGTATCCGGCGGCGGAGACCCAGTCCGTCACGCCGCTGCGCCGCCTCAGCGTCTCCATCATCCCCCCGAGGTGCGGCGCGAAGTGCTCGGCCGCGTAGAGGACCCCGAGCCGTCCTTCGGAGCCCCCGAGCCGATCGCCCAGCGCGTCTGCGACCGTGCGCGCATCGTCTCCCATGCAGATCGCCGCCGCGAAGGGCTTGGAGTCGTCAGGTGCTGGCATCGTCGGCGTGGTGAGCTGGACTGGCGGTCGGGTTGTCCCGAACAAGGGTGATGCGTCGCCCGCGCGCTCATTCATCTCCCGCGGGCGTCTTCCCGGGTTCGCGGGCGACGCGGAGCCGGCTCCCACCGAGTATTGCGCATACGTCCTCGTCACGATAGCCCGCGCTCACCATCAGGCAGGGCAGAGCCGGGGAAGCTGTTCCGGCTGGCAGACCTCCATCGGACTCATGGGAGTAACGAGCGTCAATCGATTGAGTTCGGGCGGGATCGGCTCCGGCTGCGGACGGGCGTAATCCAATGTCGGCGGGCCGCAACAAGCCGGGGAGGGCGCGCCGGGCTCGGCTCAGGCCGCGGCGGCTTTGGTGAATAGCGCTGCCGCCTTCTCCAGGTCCGGGACCTGGGCGTAGCCCACGCTGAAGACCACTTCGTCGGGCCGGAGCGCGAGGATGTCCGCGA
>CAYFYD010000017.1:0-18932 GCA_964347195.1 uncultured Ectothiorhodospiraceae bacterium | reverse complement strand
CGGCCGAGCAGCCGACCTTCGACGACACCGAGACGATCGCCGCCCATTGCGTTTCGTGCCCGCCTGGGGGTCCAGGACCAACCGCACTGCCCGTTCCCGAAGCTCCGGGGAGTATCTGTTTGAATATTTCATGGCTCCAGTCTCTCGAGGTGGAGAGCCTCCGGGAAACCCGGTACGGTTCAATCGCCGCGTGCGGCAACCTCCGTTACCGCCCATGCGCCCGGCACCGGTCGCGGCATCGGGGCCCGCCCGGCGCCGGGTCGGGGGTGGTGGGCGATGCTGGGTTCGAACCAGCGACCCCTGCCGTGTGAAGACAGTGCTCTCCCACTGAGCTAATCGCCCCGGCGTCCGCGCGCCATTCTAGCCCGATTCGTGTCCCGGCGCAGGCGGAAGGCGGCCATTCCCGCTGCATCGAGCAGGGCCCGGCACTCGTGGCGATCGAGAAGCTCGAAGCGGCCGGCGGCGAGCCGGCGCGGCAGCTCCACCGGGCCGTATCGCACCCGGATGAGGCGGCTCGGCGCGAGGCCCTGGGACTCGAGGAGACGCCGGACCTCGCGGTTGCGGCCTTCGCGCAGCACCACCTTGTACCAGTGGTTGGACGCGCCGCTGCCTGCGTCCACGATCGAATCGAAGCGCGCCGTGCCGTCCGCCAGGCGCACGCCGTCGAGAAGGCGTCGCCGGGCGTCCCGCGTCAGCTCGTCCCGCACCCGGACCGCGTACTCCCGGGGCACGGCCCGGGAGGGATGCATCAGGCGCTGGGCGAGCTCGCCGTGGTTGGTGAAGAGCAGAAGCCCCGAGGTATTGAAGTCGAGGCGTCCCACCGCGATCCAGCGCGAGCCCGGACAGCGGGGCAGGCGGTCGAACACGGTCGGGCGGTCCTCCGGATCGCGACGGGTGCACACCGCGCCCGCGGGCTTGTGGTAGCGCAGTACGCGAAGCTCCGGATCCCGGCCGGATATGCGCACGCGCCGGCCGTCGATCCGTACCCGCTCCCTTCCCCGCACCCGCTCCCCGAGGGTTGCGCGCCGGCCATCGACGCTCACCCGCCCCTCGGAGATCCAACCCTCGATCTCCCGGCGCGATCCGAGGCCGATCCGGGCCAGCACCTTGTGCAGCTTCTCCGAATCCGCCGCTTCCCCGCCGGCGGGTTCAGCCCGGGGTCCCGGTCTCCCTCCCTTCGTCCCCACCTTCATGCCGCTCTCCGCCTCCCACCGTCCCGAGCGTGCCATCCGCCGCCGCGACCCGCCACCGGTGGATCGGGGTCGGAGCGGAGGGAGGAGGCGTTCCGCGCTCCGCCGGCGACGCCGCGACCCGCTCTTCCCGCCCGGCTTGCTCCTCGGGTGCGTCGTCCCCGGCGGACGAATGGACTTCTTCGCCACCATCGCCGCGCTCCAGCCCCGGCACCGGCGCGCCGCGGAAGAGGTCCGGCACCATGCCTTCGATGTCGCGGATCTCCTGGAGAACGGGCAGCTCTTCGAGGCTCTTCAGGTTGAAGTGGTCGAGAAAGGCTCGCGTGGTGCCGTACAGGGCGGGCCGGCCCGGGACCTCCCGGTGGCCGACGACCCGTATCCACTCCCGCTCCAGCAGCGTCTTGACGATCGAGGTGCTCACCGAGACGCCCCGCACGTCCTCGATCTGGCCCCGGGTAACGGGTTGGCGGTAGGCGATCAGGGCGAGGGTCTCGAGCAGGGCCCGCGTGTAGCGGGGCGGGCGCTCCGCCCAGAGCCGGGTCATCCGGCGCGCGTGCGACGTGCGCACCTGCATGCGAAAGCCGCTCGCGACCTCCGCGAGCTCGAGCGCGCGCCCCTCCCAGAGCGCGCGCAGGGCCTCGATCGAATCGCGGATGTCCTGCCGCGTCGGCGGCTGATCCTCGTCCTCGAAGAGCGCCACCAGCTCGTCCACGCTGAGCGCACGGCCCGCCGCGAGCAGCGCCCCCTCCACCGCCCGGGTGCGCAGCTCCGGCGTCACCCGGTGCCCGTTCCGCGCACGTGAAGCGGGCCGTAGGGGCGTGCCTGGACCAGGTCGACCAGAGACTCGCGCAGCAGCTCGAGCAGCGCGAGCAAGGTGACCACGACCCCTCGCTTCCCCTCCTCGCGCGCGAACAGGGCGCCGAACTCGACGAACTCGCGCGTGCCCACCAGCTCCAGGATCCGGCTCATCCGTTCCCGCACCGAGAGCGGCTCGAGCAGCACGTGGTGCCGGGAGTACATCTCGGCCCGCTGCATCACGTCGGCCAGCGCCGACATGAGATCGGCAAGCGAGACCTTCGGCTCGATACGGGTCCGCTTGGCGTGCGGAAAGCCGGCCTGGACCTCGAAGAGATCGCGTCCCATCCGGGGCAGCGCGTCCAGCCCCTCCGCCGCCGCCTTGTAGCGCTCGTACTCCTGGAGGCGGCGCACCAGGTCGGCCCGGGGGTCACCCTCCTCCGCCTCCTCGGTCTCCTGGGGACGGGGCAACAGCATGCGGGACTTGATTTCGGCGAGCATCGCCGCCATCACCAGATACTCCGCCGCGAGCTCGAGGCGGAGCTCCGTCATCAGATCGACATACTCCATGTACTGCCGGGTAACATCCGCGATGGGGATATTGAGGATGTCCAGGCTCTGGCGCCGGATGAGGTAGAGGAGCAGATCGAGCGGCCCCTCGAAGGCTTCCAGGAAGACTTCGAGCGCGTGGGGGGGGATGTAGAGGTCCCGGGGCAGCTCGAGCACCGGCTCGCCCGCGACCAGCGCGAAGGGCATCTCCCCCTGCCGGGGAGGCTCATCGATGTTCAGTCGAGCCTGCTCCACTCCCGACCCCGCCAGCCGGCCCCCGGGCCATCGAGGCGGAGGCATCATACGTCAGGTGCGCGCTTCCGGCATAGCCGCCGCGGCTGCGTGGGGAGGCGGAGGCCCTCCCAGGCACGCCGCCATTGTTTCGTTAGTGTGCGCTCATTCGTCGCCGCTTTCGTGGATGGTGGAGGGCTCGGGATTCGAGCGGCTCGCCGGTACCGCCTCAGCCCACCGCATTCCCCGAGACCGCCCCGAGGGCCGCCCGCAGGATGGCGATGCGGCGGTCGCGGTGCTCCGCGCGCGAAGACGTCGCCCCGCGATCGAAGGCGGCGAAGGCGAGCCCCTCGCCGGCGCCCATCGCGAAGCGGAAGCCGAGGGCGAGCATGCGATCGACCACCTCCATCGCTTGGGCGTCGTGGCGGTCCGGCTGCCAGGAGTAGCGGGTGAGGACCGGGAGCCCCTCGGAGTCGTGCCACACCAAGGTGGTGCCGCTGTAGGCCCACTCGATGCGCAGGACCTCCCAGCCCATCACCTCCCGGGCGATCGCGTCGCGCAGGGCGCTTCTCGTTTCCTCGGAGTCGTGCCAGGAATCGATCACCGAGTCCCCTCGTTCACGGTCGCCGGCATTCTCGACTGACGCGGCGGCGTTGCAACCCCGCGCATAGCGACGGGCGGTGCGGGCGCTCTCCGGGCCGGGCTCAGCGCGCGCTGAAGCCTCCGTCCACGTGCAGCGTCTGGCCGGTGATGTAGGCGGACGCGGGGGCCGCCAGAAAGACCACCGCGCCCGCGAGGTCCGAGAGCTCGCCGTTGCGGCCGATGGCGGTGCTTCTCGCCGCCCGGGCCGCACGCTCCGGATCGGAGAACACCGGCGCCGTGAGCTCGGTAGGGAAGAAGCCGGGCGCGATCGCGTTCGCGGTGATGCCGTGTCGCGACCAAGCTTCGGCCATCGCCCGGGTGAGCTGCACCACCCCACCCTTCGACGCGCCGTAGGCGAGCCCGTCGGGAAAGGCCCGGCTCGACTGCAACGAGGCGATGTTCAGGATGCGGCCGTAACCGGCCGCGCGCATTCCGGGCACCAAGGCCCGGGCGAGAAAGAAGGGGGCGGCGAGGTTGAGGTCCAGGGTCTGCCGCCAGCTCTCCCGCGTGATCGCTTCCACCGGCTCGCGCAGGTTCACGCCGGCCGCGTTGACCAGCACCACCGGAGCGCCGAAGGGCGCCGAGAGGCGTGCGGCGAGCGCTTCGACATCGTCCAGGCTCGAGAGGTCGGCGGGCACCGCCGCGGCGCGGCGACCCCGCGCCTCGATCTCCGCCGTGGCGGCGGCGAGCTCGGCCTCCCGGCGGGCGACCAGCACCAGGTCGGCGCCGGCCTCCGCGAGAAAGCCCGCGATCGCGCGCCCGAGGCCGGAGCTCGCGCCGGTCACCGCGGCGACCCGGCCCGCGAGCGAGAAGATCCGCTCTATCACCGCGATCGCCCGGGTTGCGGAGGGGGCTGCTTCATTCCCCGAGACGGAAGGTCTCCCGCGGGAAGTACTTGCGCAGGCGATCGTCGCCGGCGAGGGCGTGACCCTGCATCCCTTCCGCGCGCGAGATCCGCGCGCTCGCGGCCCCGACCTCGCGGTTCGCCTCCCGGGTCATGCGCTGCCAGGTCACGGTCTTGATGAACTTGCCCACGCTCAACCCTCCCGTATAGCGTGCCGCGCCCCGCGTCGGCAGGATGTGGTTCGGTCCCGCCGCCTTGTCGCCGTAGGTGACCGTCGTCTCTTCCCCGAGGAAGAGCGAACCGTAGTTGCGGAGCCGCCCGAGCCACCACTCGGGGTCGGCCGCGTGCACCTCGAGGTGCTCGGGCGCGTAGGCGTCGCTCAGACCCGCCGCCTCTTCGCGGGAATCGGCCACCGCCACTTCTCCGTAGTCGCGCCACGCCGCCGTCGCGGCGCCGCGGTTCGGTTCGTCGAGGCGGGCGACGAAGCCCTCGATACGCGCCACCACCTCGGCGGCCAGGGCATGCGATGTGGTCACGAGCCACGCGGGAGAGTCGGGGCCGTGCTCGGCCTGGCTGACGAGGTCGCAGGCGACGAGGTCGGGGTCGGCGTCCCCGTCGGCGATGACGAGGATCTCGGTCGGGCCGGCGAAGAGATCGATGCCCACGCGGCCGAAGAGCGCCCGCTTCGCCTCGGCGACAAAGCGGTTCCCCGGTCCGACGATGAGGTCCGCGGCGTGCCCCGTGAACAGGCCGAAGGCGAGCGCGGCGACCCCCTGCACCCCGCCCAGCGCGAGGATGCTGTCCGCGCCGCAGAGGTCCGCGGTGTAGAGGATCGCGGGATGCACGCCGCTCTCGCCGCGCGGGGGCGAGCAGGCGATCACGTTGCGCACGCCCGCGACCTTCGCGGTGGTGACGCTCATGATCGCGGAGGCGATGTGGGCGTAGCGTCCGCCGGGGATGTAGCAGCCCGCGGTCTCCACCGGGATCAGGCGCTGGCCGGCGACGAGTCCCGGGGAGAGCTCGGTCTCGAACTCGGCGAGGCTCGCGCGCTGCGCCTCGGCGAAGCGCCGCACCCGCTCCCAGGCGAAGCGGATGTCGTCACGGGTCTGCGGGGAAAGCGCTTCCCCGGCCCGCGCGACCGTCTCCGGCGGCACGACGATCTCGCCGTTCCAGGCGTCCAGCGACGCGGCGTAGCGTCGCGCCGCGGCCTCCCCGCCCGCCTCGAGCTCCTTGAGCATCTCTTCCACCCGCGCGCGGGTCTCCGCTTCCCCGCTCGCGGGGGTGCGGGCCGCGCGCTTCATCCAAGTGACCGCCATGTTCGCTCATCCCTCCGGTATCGCTCCGGAGATCCTGTCACGACGCGGGCCGGCGCGGGTAGCCGCCTGCGATTCGCAGGAGACCGGGGCGGCCGCCGACTCCGGCCGGCACTCCGGAGACCGGCAGATGTGCGGGGCTTCGCCGCGCGGCCCGTCTCGTTCGAACGTTGACGCCCGAGCCCTGCCCCGAGCATATTCTTCTATGGACGCACCGCGCGATCCGCTGCGACCGCGAAGGACCGAATGGGACGAATCATCGTACAGACCCGAGTCACCAACCTCTTCGACGAAAGCAAGTTCATCGAGTGCGGCATGTTCGTCGATACCGGGACGGGAGCACTGATCCTTCCCGTGGCGTGGAAGGAGAGGCTCGGCAACTTCATGCGATCCGAGGTCGTCGAGCTCCGGATGGCCAACGGGGAGGTGGTGCGGGGAGAGGCTTGCTGGCCGGTCGAGGTGCGGATTGAAGGCTTTCGTGCGGTGTCGAACGAGGTGATCTTCGTGGACATGGGGCAGGAGGAAGGCGACGGGTACGAGCCTCTCCTCGGATACGTCATCCTGGAGCAGGCCCAAGCCGCGGTAGACATGCTCGGACACCGCCTCGTTCCGGTGAAGTACATCGACATGAAGTAGCATTGCCCGCGCGTCGCAGTCCGCGAGCTCGGGCGAAGTGAAAATCGGCTCCAGAGTGAACGGGACGGGGAAAACGCCGCTGGGCCCCGGCATCAGGGCCGAAGTCGGAGGATGGAAGCCGGGTCTCCCCTTCCCCGCCCGCTCGCCCTGAATCAGCCTCTCAGGAGCCGGAACGAGGGGATCCGATGAAGGCGGAGAGGATCGTGACCGACGTGCTGGTGATCGGGGGCGGGGCCGCGGGCTGCGCCGCCGCCCTCGAGGCGCAGGCGCGAGGCGCCCGGACCCTGATGGTGGTCAAGGGCAGGATGGGGAGAAGCGGCGCCACTCCGCTCGCGAGCTGCCTGGGCGCTCCCGCGCCGCTCGCCGGACCCTATCCGCTGCTCCGCCTCGCGAAGCGCCTCTGCTCCGTCGTGTCGCGCGTCGTTCCTCTGCCGTTGCCCCCTGCCTACGTCGACGCGATGCGCCAGATGCTCGCTTTCCACTACTGGCTGGTCGATCAGGACTACTTCCTCGACTGGGCGATGTGGACGAGCAAGCGCTTCTTCCCGGAGCTCGAGCGCAGCGGGATCTACGTGCTCCGCGACGAGGAGGGGGTGCCCGAGTCGCCTCCCGACGGCTCCTACCACGTCATCCACAGCCACGGCATGACCGGCTACCAGTACGGGGAGGCGAAACGCAAGGAGGTGCTGCGCGCGGGCGTCGAGGTCCTGGAGGAGGCCACCGCGTTCAGCCTCCTCGGGGGGACGAGCGGCGAGACAGGCGGCGCGATGGTGCTCGACTACGCCCGCGGCCGGCTCTTCGCGGTCGAGGCGAATGCCACCGTGCTCGCCACCGGCCACACCAACTGGCTGGCGCGCCGCGCCACCGGCACCCGCGAGATGGCGGCGAACGGACTCGCGATGGCGGCGCGCGCCGGGGCGGAGCTCTCGAACCTGGAGATCCAGTGGTTCCACGCCTCCGACCTGGCCGAGCCGGAGAGCTGGATGCGCCTGCACAACTACCCCAACCCCCTGAACGGCACCACGCACCGGGCCGAGATGAGCAACGCCGCGGGCGAGGTCTTCATGAGCGTCGAGGAATTCGACACCGTCATGCCCTACACCGTCCAGATGAAGAAGCTCCGGGAGCAGGTCCGGCGGGGCAAGGCGCGATGGGACGGGGGGAGCTACACCGACTACCGCCGGGTCGAGCCCGAAGCGCTCGAGAAGTACCAGTACCACTGGGAGTTCTATGACAAGCTCGGCCGGGACATGGGGCGGGACCGCTTCGAGTCGGCGGTGACCTGGCACATGAGCGGCGGCGGGGTGCGCGCCGACCCGCGCACCATGGAGACCGGAGTCGACCGGCTCTACATCGCGGGCGCGGTGGGCAGCCACATGCTGGGCGGACTGCCGCTCGCCGCCTACGACGGACAGCTCGCGGGCGAAGGTGCCGCCCGCATCGCGCGCCGCCTCGGCCCTCCCCCCCGAAGCGAAGGGGAAGTCCGCGTCCAGGAAGGACGCCTCGCGGGCCTGCTCGAAGCGCCCGCGGGGGACGGCAACGCGCCCTCCCCCATCGCGATCAAGCGGCGCATCCGGGAGGTGGTCTGGCGCGACATGATGTACGAGAAGAGCGCGCAGGGCCTCGACCGGGCGCTCGACGCGCTCGCCGTCCTGCGCGAGGAGGCCCTGCCCGCGATGCAGGTGCGAAGCCGCGCCCGCCGCTACAACCTGGACCTGGTGGACGCGCTCGACGTGGAAGACATGCTGGACGTGTGCGAGATGGCCGCGCACGCGTCCCGGAGCCGGGAAGAGAGCCGCGGCCCGCACTTCCGCACCGAGTTCCCGTTCACCGACAACGAGAGCTGGCTCCGTCAGGTCGTGGTGCGACGGGAAGGCGGCGAGGTGCGCATCCGCCACGAGCCGGTGCGGCTCCGGTACCTGCGGCCGAAGGCGGAGAAGGTCGACTACTTCGCCGAACCCTTCGCCTGAGAGGCGAGAGCAGAATGAGGAAAGACCCGGGCGAGATCACGGTGCGTGTCTTCCGCTTCGACCCGGAACGCGACGATGCGCCGCGCTACGAGGTCCACCGTGTGCCCCGCCGCCCGCACATGAGAGTCCTGGACGCGCTGAACCACGTCTACGAGGAGGCTTCCGACAGCCTCGCCCACCGCTGGTACTGCGGGACGAAGAAGTGCGGAGAGTGCGGTCTCAGCGTCAACGGCGCAGCGCAGCTCGGCTGCTGGGAACCCGCCCTCGACGACATGCGCTGCGAGCCGCTCACCAACTTTCCCATCGTCCGCGATCTGGTGGTGGACACCGCGCCCTACGAGCGGCTCATCATGGAGCTGCGGCCTTTCCTCTCCCGCCGCCGGCCGCCTCCCTTCCCCGAGCGCCTGCCCCATGCGGAGATGGCCGCGGCCCACCACCTGTCGAAGTGCATCGAGTGCAACGTGTGCACCGCCGCGGTCCCCGTGAAGGACATCGACGCCGCGGGGGTGAGCTGGCTCGGCTGGTCCGGTCCGGCCGCCCTCGTGCGTTTCGCCCGCTTCGCCCTCGACCCCCGCGACGAGACCGAGCGCGGCACGCTCGCCCGCCGCGCGGGCCTCGCCGAGTTCCCGCACTTCCCCTCCCTCGAAGGCATCTGCCCCCAGGGCATCGACATCGCCGCCGAGGCGCTCGCCCCCGCCCGGCGGACGCTCTTCGGCGAAGCCCCGCCGCCGCCGGCCGCCCCCGCATCGCGGCGGGTCTTCGTGATCGCGCGCGGGTTCAGCGCTTTCGTCAACTTGAAGGAGGCGATGTGCCGTGAGATGGAGGCATCCGGAGTGCTGGTCCCGATTTCCGTGGACGGGATGGACTCCGCCTACCGCCTCACGACCTGAGCGCGGCCCCTCCCTCGCCCGGCGCGCGGGAGCGTATGATCGGGCCGGTACGCGGCTTCGCGCGGGGCAGGAGAGGACGATGCGAAACGACGCGATCGAGTTCAGACCCCTCACTCGCCACATCGGGGCGGAAGTGCGCGGAGTCGATCTGCGCGAGCCGCTCGACGCGGAGACCTTCCGGACCCTGCACGGCGGGTTCCTCGAGCACCTCGTCCTCTTCTTCCGCGACCAGGACATCGATCACGACCAGCACGTGGCCTTCGCGCGCCACTTCGGCGAGCTGCACGTCCACCCCTCCGCACCCTGCGTGGACGGGCGCCCGGAGCTGATGAAGATCCACGCCGACGCGACCTCGCCCTTCGCCGAGGGCACCGTCTGGCATTCCGACGTGAGCTGCGACGAAGAGCCGCCGATGGCGAGCATCCTGCACCTGAGGACGGTGCCTTCGGTCGGCGGCGACACCCTGTTCGCGAACATGTACGCGGCCTACGACGCGCTTTCCGACCCCATGAAGCGCCTCCTCGCCCCGCTCGAGGCGCTGCACACCGCCGACGTCCACCGTGGCCGCTACGAGCCGATCGGCGGCGGCCTGCGCCGGGACAAACACCCGGAAGCGGTACACCCGGTGATCCGCACCCACCCCGAGACCGGACGCAAGCTCATCTACGTGAACGAGCCCTTCACCCGGAGCATCGTGGGGATGAAGCAGGCGGAGAGCGACGCCCTGCTCCGCTTCCTCTACGCCCACAACGCCAATCCGCAATTCCAATGCCGCTTCCGGTGGCGGACGCACTCCATCGCGATGTGGGACAACCGCTGCACCCAGCACCACGCGACCTGGGACTACTACCCCGAGACGAGAAGCGGAGTGCGGGTCACCGTGAAGGGCGATCGTCCCTTCCACTGACTTCGGGATCGAGCGCCCGCTCGTAGTGGGCGATGGATACCTTCTGGCGGTTCGGCCCCGTATGTCACGCTGGCCGGGAAGCCCCCGAGCGTGGTGACGAGCTCCGCGTGCCCCGCGCCCGTCCCGTCCCCGGCACCGTTGCATCGTCACCGCCCATGCGGGAAGCTCGTCGATGGCAACTCCCGCGACGACCGCCGGCATGGCCCGTCCTCGCCGGCGGTCGAGCGGGCGAGGGGAACCGGGATGAACGAGCCCTATGACCTGATCCTGCGCGAGGGAAGCGTGCTCACCCCTTCCGGCGAAGTCTCGGCCGATGTCGGAGTGCGCGGCGGGCGCATCGCGGCCATCGGCGATCTCGGCGCCGCCGGCGCCGTCCTCACCCTGCCCTGCCGGCACCTGCACGTCCTGCCCGGCGTCATCGACACTCAGGTCCATTTCCGGGAGCCGGGGGCGGAGCACAAGGAGGACCTGGAGAGCGGCAGCGCGTCGGCGGTGGCGGGCGGCGTCACCGCGGTGTTCGAGATGCCCAACACCAACCCGCTCACCGCCACCGCGGCCGCGCTCGGCGACAAGCTGCGCCGGGCGCGCGGGCGCATGTGGTGCGACCATGCCTTCTTCGCCGGCGCGACCGGCGACAACGCGGAGGCGCTCGCCGGACTCGAGCTCCTTCCGGGATGCTGCGGGGTCAAGGTCTTCATGGGTTCGAGCACCGGCGGCCTGCTCGTGCCGGACGACGCGGGCCTCGCCGCGGTGCTCACCCACGGCCGGCGCCGCGTGGCGGTGCACGCGGAGGACGAGGCGCGCATGCGCGAGCGACGGCCGCTCGTCGAGGACGGCGCCCCGGTGGCGATGCATCCGCAGTGGCGCGACGTCGAGACCGCGCTCCGGGCCACCCGCCGGCTGGTGGCGCTCGCCGAACGGCACTCGAGACCGGTGCACGTCCTGCATGTCACGACCCTCGACGAGATGCGCTTCCTCGCCGACCACCGGCGTCTGGCCACCGTCGAGGTGACGCCGCAGCACCTCACCCTGAGCGCCCCGGAGTGCTACGAGCGCCTCGGCACGCTCGCCCAGATGAACCCGCCGATCCGCGGCGCGCGCCACCGCGAGGGCCTGTGGGAAGCGGTGCGAGACGGGGTGGTGGACGTGGTGGGCTCCGACCACGCCCCCCATACCCTCGAGGAGAAGTCCGAGCCCTACCCCGGGAGTCCGAGCGGCATGGGCGGGGTGCAGACCCTGGTCCCCCTTCTCCTCGACCACGTCCACTCGGGACGCTTGAGCCTCGCGCGCTTCGTCGACCTGAGCTCCGCCGGAGCGGCGCGCATATACGGCATCGCGGGCAAGGGACGCATCGTGCTCGGCTACGACGCGGACTTCACGGTGGTGGACCTCACCGCCCGCCGCACCATCGAGAACCGCTGGATCCGCAGCCGCACGGGGTGGAGCCCCTTCGACGGCACGCGGGTCACGGGCTGGCCGGTCGCCACCGTGGTGCGGGGCCAGGTGGCGATGCGCGACGACGAGCTCGTCGGGCCGCCCCGGGGCGAGCCGATCGCGTTCTGGGACTGCTGCCCGGCCCCCCCGGGGACGGTATAGCGCGGGTCCGGCCGCCGGCCCGAGGGGAGGAGCGCCCTCCGGGAGGGACAGCCGGGGTCCGTCCGCCCCGCGCCGGCGGGCTTGGACGCGTCGAGGGCGCGGGGGCGAGCCCGCATTGCTCTACCTGAGCTTCGTGAGCTGCGGGCGCCCAGACACCTTGGAGCGCGGGCGCGCGGACGGAGAGACACTGAAGGCACAGTCGAAACCATGTCGAAGTAGCTCGAGAGAGCACATCCGTTCACCGTGAGGGGATCGGCGTCCGCAACAGGAGATCGGGGAGCAATGTGGGCTAAGATCGCCCGGCGGCCACTTCCCCGACCCCGGATGGACATCGAGCACATCATCGAGACCTTCGAGTTCTTCGACGACTGGGAGGACCGCTACCGCTACCTCATCGAGCTCGGACGCGATCTCGAGGGGCTCGACGAAGGCGACCGGACGGAAGAGAACCGGGTTCAGGGCTGCGTGAGCAACGTCTGGATGGTCACCAGCGTGCTCGAAGGGAGCCCCGTGCGGCTCGAGTTCCGCGCCGACAGCGACGCCCACATCGTGCGGGGCCTCGTGGCGATCCTGCTCGCCGTCTACTCCGGCCGCTCGCCGGACCAGATCCTGACCGTCGACATCCGCAGTCTCTTCGAAGACCTCGACCTCGGCTCCCACCTGAGCCCGAGCCGCAGCAACGGCTTCTTCTCCATGGTCGAGCGCATCAAGGGCACCGCCCGGGGCTGGACGCAGGGCGCGCACGCGGCCTGAGAAGGGAGCGGCACGGGACGGGGCGCCGCCCCGCCGCGCCGCGCCCTCCAACGTGGACCGTGCTCCCTCGATGCGGGAGAGCGGCGCCGCGACCTTCCGGGCGCGGCTTCGGGGACGCGGCGAGGCGGCCCGGAGCCGGGATTCAGCGGCGATCCGTGTAGTTGTGCTCCAGACGCTCCCGGCGCTCCTGGGCCTCCAGGCACAGCGTCGCGATCGGACGCGCTTCCAGACGCTCGATTCCGATCGGTTCGCCCGTCTCGTCGCAGAACCCGTAGCTCTCGTCGTCGATCCGCTTCAGTGCTTCCCCGATCTTGTTCAACAGCTTGCGGTAGCGGTCGCGGGTGCGCAGCTCGAAACTGATCTCGGTCTCGCGGCTCGCCCGCTCCGCGTCGTCGCTCACGTCGCGCGCGGCTTCCCTCATCTGGTCGATGGTGTGCTGGGATTCCTCGAGCAGCGCCTCGCGCCAACCGAGCAGCTTCTGCCGGAAGTACTCGAGTTGCCTCGGATTCATGTAGCGCTCGCGTTTGGCGGGCTTGTAGCCCTTCGGGAGCTTGACTCGTTCGGACATTGCTCTCGTACCGGACCGCGACGATCCCGCAACAGGAAGCGCGCCAATTTACCGCACCGGCGTGGCGGGTCAAGCCCGCGAGAGGTGGCGTGGCGGCCGGTATGCGAGCCGGTATCCCCGGGCAACGAATCGTCCGCAGGGACATCGCGCGGGCGGCCGGGGAGCGACGGCGAAGCTCAGACTCCGAGCCGCTCCCGCATGAAGGCGCAGCCGACTTCGAACTCGGCGGCGGCGTCGGGTCCGAGGTGCCGCGCCCGGAGAAACCCGTGAATCATGCGCTCGGCCACTCGCAGCTCCGCCTCCACCCCCGCCGCCCGCAGCCGCCGGACGTAGCGGCGACCGTCGTCGGCGAGAGGATCCACCTCGGCGATGTGGACGAGGGCGGGTGGCAGACCGGAGAGGTCCTCCGCCGCGAGAGGCGTGGCGTAAGGGTGGCGGGAGGGCCGCCGCTCGCCCAGGTACTGGCCCCAGAAGAAGTCCACCGCCGCGGTGCTCAGACCGGGCGAGAGCGCGTGGTCGCGGTACGAATCGGAGTCGAGCGCGTCGCTCAAGGCAGCCGCCACCAGCACTTGGGCGCGCACCGGCGGACCGCCCCGGTCGCGGCTCATCAGGCAGGTCACGGTGGCGAGGTTGCCGCCGGCGCTGTCGCCCCAGGTGCCGACCCGGTCCGCGTCGATACCGAGCTCCGCGGCCTTGCCGGCGACGTGACGGAGCACCGCGTAGGCGTCTTCCGGTGCCGCGGGAAAGGGATTGCGGGGTGCGAGGCGGTAGTCGACGCTGACGAGGTGCACGCCGACCGATTCCGCGACTCCCCACGCCACCGTGTCGGAGCTGTCGAGGTCGCCGAGCATGAAGCCGCCGCCGTGGAAGTAGAGGATGCAGGGCGAGGGCACCGGGGCGCCCCTCGGGCGGTAGTGCCGCACCGGCACCCGGCCGCCCTCGGGGCCGGGAAAGAAGCGATCCTCGACCCGCATGCCGGACGGCCGGAGACGCTGCGTCATTTCCGCGTAGCGCGCGAAGGCGCACGCCCTCTCCTCCGGGGTGAGCGCGGCGTTCATCGCCTTCTTGCCCTCGACGAGGCGCGCCATTTCGGGGTGGATGCCGGACCCCGGGCTCATGCCACCGGCTCTCCCCGGGAGCGGGCGGAAGCGTCGCGAAGTGCACGCCACACCCGCTCGGGAGTGAGCGGCATCTCCACCGCCTCCGCCCCCGCGGAGGCGAGGGCGTCGCGCACCGCGCTCAGCACGCAGGGCATGCCCCCCACCGTCCCCGCCTCCCCCGCTCCCTTCACCCCCAGCGGGTTCGTCGGGGTGGGCACCGGATGCAGGGCGATCTCGCAGAACGGCACTTCGTCGGCCCGCGGCATGGCGTAGTCCATGAACGAAGCGCCGAGGGGCTGGGCCTCGGCGTCGAGGAACACTTTCTCCTGCATGATCTGTCCGAAGCCCTGCACGACGCCACCCTGGAGCTGGGCGCGCAGCAGGCGCGGATTCAGGACCGTACCCACGTCTTCGACCACCTGGTAGCTCTGCATCTCCACTGCCCCGGTCTCCGGATCCACCTCCACTTCGCACAGGTGGCACCCGTTGGGAAAGGTCGCGGCGGGAGGGGTGAAGCTCGCCCGCACCGACAGACCGGCGTCCTCTCCCGCCGGCCGCCGCCGCGGATCGAAGCAGGCCTTCACGACCTCGCGCAATGCGACCTCGTGATCGGTGCCCCCCACCCGGAAGCTCCCCGCTTCGAACTCGACATCCTCCGCCGCCGCCTCCAGGAGTCCGGCGGCGACCCGGCGGCCCTTCTCCACCACCCGCTCCAGCGCCCGGTTCAGCGCGTTGCCGCCGAGCACCGCGCAGCGCGAGCCGGCGGTGCCGCCGCCGTAGGCGACGCGGTCGGTGTCGCCCTGTACGTATCGGATCTGCTCGAACTCGAGGTCCAGGCGCTCCGCGACGATCTGGCGGAACACCGTCTCGTGCCCCTGCCCGTGGGAATGGGTCCCGAGCGACACGGTAGCGGTGCCGTCGGGCTCGAAACGCAGCTCCGCGCTCTCGTCGCTCACCCCGGCCGACTGCTCCACGGTATAGGCCACTCCGAGGCCGCGGAGCCTCCCCGCGGCGCGGGAGCGTGCCCGGCGTGCCTCGAAGCCGGCGACGCGGGCGTGTTCCAGCGCCCGGTCGAGCACCGCGGGAAAGTCCCCCGAGTCGTACCGGTAGCTCAAGCCCGTCCGGAAGGGGATCTGGTTCGCCCGGATCATGTTGCGCCGGCGCAGCTCCGCGCGGTCAATCCCGAGCTCGGACGCCGCCCGGTCGATGGCGTGCTCGATCGCAATCGCCGTCTCCGGGCGTCCCGCCCCGCGATAAGGCCCGGTCGGAGTGGTGGTGGTGAACACCCCGTCGACCTCGGCGCAGATCGCCGGGGTCCGATACGGGCCCGCGAGGCTGCCGAGATTGACGAAGGCGGGATATCCGCCGAAGCCCGTGAGGTAGGCCCCGAGGGCGGCGAGGCCGCGCAGGCGCACGGCGCGGAACTGCGCGTTCCCGTCGATGCCTATCTCGACCTCCACGAGCATGTCGCGGGCCTGGTCGTCGGTGAGAAAGGTCTCTCCGCGCTCTCCGTTCCACTTGACGGGGCGGCCGAGGCGCCGGGCCGCCCAGAGCACCAGCGCGGTCTCCGGGAACACGGTGGCGCGCAGCCCGAAGCCCCCGCCGAGGTCCGGGCTCACCACCCGGACCCGGGTCTCCGGCACCCGGAACACCTCTTCCGCGAGGCTGGTCCGGATCGCGTGGGGCGCCTGCGAACCTTCGTAGAGGATGTAGCGGCCGTCGAAAGGATCGTAGTGCCCGATCGCGGCGCGCGGCTCCATCGGGTTCGGGCAAACCCGGCTGATCTCGAGGCGGCTCCGCACCACGCGCGCGCAACCCGCGAGGGCTCGCGCCACCTTCTCGTGATCGCCCACCCGCACCCGGAAGCTGACGTTGTCCGGACACTCGTCCCAGAGCGCCGGCGCTCCGGGCCCGCGTGCCGTGGCGAGTGAAGGGATCGCGGGCAGGGGATCGTAGTCGACCGCCACCCGCTCCGCCGCGTCCTTGGCCTGGAGCGCGTTCTCCGCCACCACGAACGCGACCGGGTCCCCGACGAAGGCGACCTTCTCTTCCGCCAGGGCCGGGCGTCGGGGGGTGTAGACGGGCGAGCCGTCCGGGCGGGTGAAGCTCGAGCCGGCGAGCAGGTTCGGGAGGGGGCCGACACCGTCCGCGGCCAGGTCGGCCGCGGTGAACACCCCCAGCACTCCCGGGGCGCGGGCGGCCTCATCGACGTCGACAGAGACGATCCGGGCGTGCGCGTGGGGCGAGCGCACGAGGAAGCCCCGCGCCTGACCGGGGAGGTCGATATCGTCGGTGTAGCGCCCCTCGCCGCGCAGCAGCCTCCAGTCCTCCACCCGGGGGGCGGACTGTCCGATCCCGAACTTCACTTCGGGCGCGGCGCTGGCGCGATGGGCTCTACTTCGCGCATCGCATCTCGACCCGGAGAAGACGACACGGGGAGCGGCCTTCAGGCGAATGCCCGAACAGCCGGCTCCGAAACGGTGGCGAACCTCGGCATGATCTCCTCTCCGAAGAGACGCAGGCTGCGCGTGACCTGCTCGTAGGAGAGGAGCGGGATGTTGAGGAAGAGGGCGAGGTGCTCGCAGTGGAGCTCGCTCTGCAGGCGCCCGATCTGCTCCGCCACGCTGTCCGGCGTGCCGATGAGCAGCAGGCCGTGCTTGATCTGGAACTCGAAGAAATCGAGATCGAAGTCGCCCTCCTCGATCTCGTCTTCGGTGACCATGCCCTGCCAAGTCCGGTAGAGGCCGGTCGATCCCCACTGTCCGAGCAGATTGAAGCCGTGCCTCGCGTCGCGCTCGGCCTCTTCGCGAGTCTCCGCGATGTAGGTGGGACGCATGACCGAGAGCCCCTCGCCGAGGGCGTAGGGCCGTCCGTGCGCCGCGCTCGCGGTATCCCGGTAGAGCTCCCAGTTCTCGCGGAGGCGTCCCGCGGAGAGAGACTGCGACATCGTGCCGATGCCGCGGCGCGCGCAACGCTCGATCGAGGCGGGCGATTCGGCCATCTGGTAGATGGGGATCGGGTTCTGGTAGGGACGCGGCGATATCGCCATCCTCACCAGCTCCCCGTCTTCGTTGTGGAAGCGGGGGTCGTGCACCATCGGGTTGTCGTACCAGCCCTTCGCGGGAAAGCGGTGAAACTCCCCCTCGTGGCGGAAGGTCTCCTGGTTGAGAGCGGCGAGGATCACGTCGAGGTTCTCCTCGAAGAGGGCCTGGTTGCGGGGGCGGTCACGCCGGTCCGCCGCCTCGTGGAACTGCATGCAGGCCCGGCTGTTGATGCCCGGCGCGATGCCGAAGTCAACCCGTCCCTTCGTCATCTGGTCGAGGAAAGCGATGTCCTCCGCCACCCGCAGCGGGTGCCAGTCGGGCAGGATGATGCCGCACTGCCCGATGCGCAGCCGGTCGCTGAAGCGCGCCACGTCGGCCCCGAAGAGGATGGGGTTCGAGCCCGAGCGGTACCAGCCGTCCCATGCGAAGTGGTGCTCGGCCAGCCACACCCCGCCGAAACCCAGCTCGTCGAGCAGCCCGACCGTCTCGTGCATCTCGTTGAAGAGGGCCGGCCACGAGTAGTCTTCTCCGACGTGGTAGTAGAGCGTGCTGTCGAAGCGCATCCTTTCCCCCCTGCCGCCGTGGATCGGGGCGGCGCCACTTTATTCCAGATCGCACGGAAGGGTCCATCGCGCCGCCCCGCGTGCGGCCGACAGTGGATTCCCGCTTTCGCGGGAATGACGGAAGGGGGGCGGGAATGACGGAAGGGGGCGCGGATGCGCAAAGGCGGGAGCGGGAATCCCCCGCCTCGACCGATCGCGGACTCGCCCTTGCGCGCCGGCGGCCGGCGCGGGTTAAATCCCCGGGCTTCAACGCTGCGCGGACCCGAACGGCCATGACGACGAACGGTGCTCCTACCCCTCTGAGGGCGCGAGTCGAGGGGGGCGGCACTCCCGAGACGAGCGACTGGTACCTGCGCTCCGAGACCGGGACCTTGCGCGATGTCCTGCTCGGTCCGGCGGAGAGCTTCCGCTGGCTGGGTCCGGAGAACGCGGAGTGGTCCTCCCTGGTACGTGACACGCTTCGCCGGGGTCTGCGCTTCGACAAGCAGCTCGCGATGCGCCAGCACCGGGAGATGGTCGACGCCTACGAGCAGGCGGGCGTCACCTGCCACTACCTGCCGGTCGACGAGAACGTGCCCTACCAGGTCTACGCGCGCGACAGCTCCTTCATGTCGCCCTACGGCGCGGTGGTCTGCCAGCTCGCAAACCCGCGAAGGCGCGGCGAGTACGCGGCCGTGCTCCGCTTCTGTCTGGAGAAGGGCGTTCCGATCTACGACATGGTCTCGGCGGGAAACTTCGAGGGCGGGGACTTCAACATCATCCGCCCCGGCGCGGCTCTGGTGGGCTACACCGATCACCGCTCGGAGCGCTGTGCGGCCGAGCAGGTGGCGGACTGGTTCCTGAAGGAGGGATGGGAGATCAAGTACGCGCCCATCGACCAGTTCTACGTGCACATCGACCTCATGGTCTGCATGCTGAACGAGCACTGCGCCGCGCTGTGCCCGGACACCACCCCGGAAGACGTCGTCGAGTGGCTGACGGCGAAGGGCATCGAGATCGTGCCCGCCACCTTCAGGGAGACGATGGCGCTCGGCTGCAACGTGGTCGCGCTCGGGCAGGACCGCGTGCTCTCGACCCTCGGCGCCGCCGACCTCAACGCGAAGATGCGCGCCGCCGGGTTCGCCGTCTACGACCCCGACATGACCATGTACACCTGGGCCGGGGGTGGCGTGCACTGCATGTGCCAGCCACTCCGCCGCGAGGCGGCCTGAGGGCAGCGCGCCCGCGACTGCACACTGGTATCGGGAGCCGGGGGAGACACTGTCCAGCAGGGAACGCAGGACGGCCAGGGCCGTTTCACGCTGGCTGAGCATCCGCTCCAGAGGGACCGGAGCACTCTCG
>CAYFYD010000016.1:0-19208 GCA_964347195.1 uncultured Ectothiorhodospiraceae bacterium | reverse complement strand
GACTCGGGCAACCGCTCCGGCATCGGTGGCGTCCCGAGCGCTGAGGTGGTCCGGGTTGTTGATGTATAGCAGAACTGGACTCTGGGCGCAGGGGATGGCCGGACGGCGGGGTGCGGTCCGAGGGTGGAGGATGACGCGCCGATGCGGCGGCGGCTCAGCCGCCCGCGCTGCGTTCGGCCCGGGCCCCGGCGATCGCACGGCGCATCGTGTCGATGGTCTCCCGGTAGTCCGCCGACCCGAAGATCGCCGAGCCCGCCACGAAAGTATCGGCACCGGCGGCAGCGGCGGCGGCGATGTTGCCCGGCCCGATACCACCGTCGACCTGGAGGCGCGCCTCTGCCCTCCCTTCGTCCAGGAGGGCACGGACGCGCCGCAGCCGGTCGAGCGTGGAGGGGATGAACTCCTGGCCTCCGAAGCCGGGGTTCACCGACATCACGAGCACCAGGTCGAGGTGATCGAGCACGCCGTGGAGGCGCTCGGGCGGGGACTCGGGACGGAGTGCGAGGCCCGGCTTGCAGCCGAGGTCCCGGATGAGGTCGATGCTCGCCTCGGTCCGCGCGCTCGCCTCGGGATGGAAGCTGATCCAGCTCGCCCCGGCGCGAGCGAAGTCCCGAATCAGACGGTCCACCGGCTGCACCATGAGGTGGACGTCGATGGGTGCGGCGATGCCGTGCTCCCTCAATGCCGCGCATACCAGGGGCCCGAAGCTCAGGTTCGGCACGAAGTGGTTGTCCATGACGTCGAAGTGGATGAGGTCGGCGCCGGCGTCGAGCACCGCGCGCACTTCCTCGCCGAGGCGTGCGAGGTCCGCGGCGAGGATGGAGGGTGCGATGAGGGGCGCTTTCACGAGCCGGCGCCCAAGTCCCGGGGCTGATGGGTTCTCTCGACCGTGTCCGATGAACTCGAGGGGTCATGTCGATCGCCCCTCTCTTCGAACGAAGTCGTCGTGAACCGAAGAGAGCGCTTCCGCATCGAGGCGCCACGCTGTCCGGCGGCGATCGAGGGCGGTCGTGAACACATGATGTGCCCTGCCCCGGGCTCCGACACCGGCAAGCTCACCGGCCGCGCGCCTCTTTCACGCGTTCGTAGGCGGCCTTGATCTCGCGGGTCTTCTCGGTCGCGGCCCGCATCATCTCCTCGGGAAGGCCCTTGGACACCAGCTTGTCCGGATGGTGCCGGTTCATGAGGCGCCGGTAGGCGCGCTTCACCTCGACGTCGCTTGCGTCGGAGGGCACGCCCAGGATGGTGTACGCCTCTTCCGGAGAGAGGGCCGCGGTGGTGCCGTCGCCCGGAGCGGCGTGGGCGCGCACCACGGCTTCCAGTTGCTCGAGCTCGCCCTCGGCGAGTCCGAGCACCTTCGCGATGTGGTTCAGGACGCGCCGTTCGGCCGGATGCACCGTACCGTCGGCGTAGGCGGCCTGCATCTGGATCTCGACGAAGAGCCTCGCGAGGTTGAGGCTGTAGCGGCACTCGCGCCGGAGCTGGGCGAGGACATCGTCGAGAGGGAAGTCGGAGGCCCGCCCCGCGTTGAAGAGGTTCCGGGCCGCCGTGCGCAGGTCGCCGTGCAGTCCGAGCTGATCCATCACCGCGCCCGCGAGACGGATCTCTTCCTGGCTCACCCGTCCGTCGGCCTTGGAGATGTGCCCCATTACCCCGAAGGTGGCCGAAAAGAACGCCGCCTGGGCGCGCTCCTGGCGCGTTGCGCCGGCGTCCTCCCCGGGCAGTGCACGCAGGCTGGACCGCAGTCCCCGGTCGAAGCTGTGCCCGAGCGCGGCGCCGAAGAGGGCCCCGAGCGGGCCGCCGAGCATGAAGCCGAAGGCTCCTCCGATGACCTTCCCCCACCAGCTCATCGTGGATCGGGTCCCGCGGGAGACAGTCCGCGCACGCCGTGCCGATCGATCAGCCGCTGCACGAGCCCGCTCGCCTTGGCTTCTTCAACGAAGTCCCGCAGAAAGGCGGCCCCGCGCTTCCGGGTCCGTGGCGTGCCCACCGCCTGCTGGACAGCGGTGAATCGACCCTCGAGGATGCGCGCACCGGGCAGGCGTTCCACATCGGCGAGCAAGCGCGGGCGCAGCCCCGCCAGCGCATCCAGCTCCTGCTCGACGAAGACGTCGCGGGAGGCATCGAGCCCCTCGGCGCGCACCAGCCCGGCATGCTTCAGGGTGCGGCTCAGGTAGAGGTCGTAGGCGCTCCCGGCGGAGACGGCGATGCGGACTCCTTCGCGGTCCACATCGGCGATCCCGTGCAGCGCGGAGCCCTCGGGCACGAGGTAGGTCGCCTCGATCTCGGCGTAGGCCGCGGTGAAGGCGATGGATCGGGCCCGCGCGGGCTCGGCGCCGATGAGGCCGATGTCCCATCGCTCGTGGCCGACCGCGTCTGCGAGCTCGGCGGGCGTGGCGAAAGGCACATGGACGACGGGTACGCCAAGACGCTTGGCGATCGCTGCCGCCAGGTCGGGGGCGACCCCTCGAGGCTCTCCGGCAGGGCCGCGCCCGGTGACGAGAAGGAAGTTCGACAGGTTGATCCCGGCACGCAGCGTGCCGCTCGGCGCAAGCTCCCGACAGAGGGCCCGGTTCATGCGGTGCCGCTCGCTGTGGTGAAGGCCGGGATTCTACGCGAGCGGGGGTGAACCGGACCGCTCCTCGTTCGCTCCGCGCTCCCGGAAGCACGCCGCCGGGGCGCTCGGCGACGGGGCGCTCGGCGACGGGAGAGCGCCGCTCCTACCGAGTCTCCAATGCGGAGTGGGGAGTCGCGTCGCCTTCGAGCAACCGGCGCCGCAGGTCCTCCGCGCGGTCCGCCAGGCGACGATCGAGAATGCACACGTACTCCCTCGCGAGCGCCCGGCGGTAGCCGGTGCTGGCGCCGGCCTCGAGGGTGCGCCAGCGCGCGTCCCGGACGAGCTCGAAGGTGCCCGCGCGGGTCCCGAAGGCGATGGTGCGCCACTCCCGACTCTCGCAATTGATGCTCTCGTAGAACAGGTTTCCCGCTCCCGCGGCAGAGACGAGGAGCATCGTGTAGCGCACCACTTCCGGTGCCGGCTGCGTGAGCGACGCGGGGTCGAGAAAGATGCGCACGCCGTGGCCGAAGGAGCCGGGATCGAGCTCGACCAAGTCCTCGCCGCGCGGGAAGGGCGGGAGGTGGACCGGACTCTCCGGGGACGGCTCCTCCGGCGGCACCGGCGCCTGCTCCTGCCTCAGCTCGATGGGGCGAGTCGTCTGCCGCCCCTGCGCGCCGCCGGGGGCCGCCATTGCGCAGGCGGCGATCAGGAGGGCCACCAGCGCCCCTTGCCCCCGGTGCCATCGCCGCTCCGCGCCGCGGTCAGGGCACATAGCCGAAGTGTTCCACCCAGGGTGCCAGCCGGCTGATGTCGGGCTTCAGCCATTGCTCGTAGTGCCGGAAACGTCCGATGGAGGACCGGTAGAGGGGGCGCACCACCTGCTCGGCACTGGGGGTGGCGGTGTAGCGCTCCCGCGCGGCACGCCGGTAGTCGAGCACCGCATCGTCCCAGGGGAGACCGAGAAATGCGAGCAAGCGCCGCAGTGTTTCGCGCGGGGCGTCGACGAGGCCCTCGTAGCGGTTCTGGTGCCAGGCGAGCACGCCGGCGTCGAGCACCCGCATGCCGAGTCCCATCACGGCGTCATAGTACGCGACCGTGGTATCCCAGCGCAGGAAATTGAGCATTGCCGGGTTGAGGTCGAAGCGTTGCTGGTAGCAGCTCAGGCACGCGTCCCGGGGATCCCGCACCGCGAACACCACTCGGGCGTCGGGGAAGATGCGCGCGATCAGGCCGAGGAGAATGGTGTTGAGGGGCAGCTTGTCGACCACCAGGCGCCCCTTGCGCGCCGGGCCCGGGAGCTCCGATGCGACGCGATTCCAGTAGGCTCGTCTCGCGTCGCGCAGCGTCCCGTCGTCCAGTCCGTCGAGCTCGCGCAGCGCGGCGTCGGACGCGCAGAAACGTTCGTAGGCGCCCCCCAGGAGGTCGCGCTCCTCCAGGACCAGGATCTCCGGGTGCGATGACAGCATGCGATCGAGCAGGGTGGTGCCGGAGCGTGGGAAGCCGAGGAGGAAGGCCGGGGCGTCGCCGCTCCCCTCCGGGGCGCGGCGGGGCCATGCGGATACCCGTTCGCTCGTGAAGTGGCGGTGCAGGCGTGCGACGTTGACGGGCGCCGCGAAGCTCGAGGTGTCGCCGCCCAGCTCGGCCATCGCCGGCTCGTACACGGCCTCGTTGGAGCGGCGGAAGCCGGCGAAGGCCGCCTCATAGTCGCCGAGGGCTTCCAGGCACTGTGCCCGCCGGCCTTCGGCGAGCGCTCTCGTGGCGGGAACGAGACCGCCGCGCGAGAGCATCGCGTCGAGGCGCCGGCGTCCTTCGTCGAAGCGGCGCGCACGGAAGTCGATGTTCGCGAGAGTGAGCGATGCCCCGGCGTGGCCCGCCTCTCGCGCGAGGACCTGCCGGCAGAGTCCGGCCGCCTCTTCCGGACGCGCGCCGTGGGAGAGCAGCTCGGCGAGACCCGCCATGGCGTCGGTGAAGTCGGGTCTCGAGTCGATCGCCGCTCGGAAGTGGCGTTCCGCCTCTTCCAGTCGCTGTGAGGTCATCATCAGCCGCGCCAGGTTGAAATGGGCGTGCGCCAGACGGGGCGCGCGCGCGAGCGCCGCTTCGAAAGCGTCCTGAGCCCGAGCGGCATCGCCGAGCGCGAGGTGCACCAGACCGAGATCGTTGTGGACGGCCGCGCTGTCGGGCGCGAGCCGGGCGGCGCGGGTGAGGAAGGGCAGGGCGCGCTCCGGCTGCGAGGACTGCCCGAGCACGGTCCCCATGAGCAGCAGTGCCGGCACCTCGTCGGGGTAACGCTCGAGGTGGGCAGCGCACCGTGCCAGCGCGGCGTGGAAATCGCCGCGCCGCAGGCAGGCACGCGCCTCGTCGAGCCGGCTTCGGCCGCCCGCCTTCCGGCGCTGCCGGGCCGAGCGGCTCAATCGGGCACCATGTCGAAGGTCACGACGAAGCGCCGCTCCGATCCCTCCGGCGCCCGCAGGGAGTGGAACAGGTAGGAGGGGAAGAGCACCAAGCGCCCGGCTTCGAGCGGCACCTCGCGCCCTTCGAAGCGTCCCTCGCCGCCGAGACGGGGGGGAGGCGCTCCCAGCTCGACCCGGGGGCGAGGCTCGGCATTGCGAAGCGTCGAGACGGCGTAGAGACCGCTTACCCAGCCCTTTTCCCGGATATCGGCCTCGGTGCGCTGTCCGTCCGCCAGCAGCAGTGCATCGCCCTCGACGTGAAAGTCGCGGGGGCGCCACTTGAGAAAGCGGTGCCGCGGGGCGCGCGGGCGGCGGTCGAGGTACCACGTAGCGCTCTCGGCGAAACGGGCGGCGAGCGCGCCGGGCGCGCCGCCGGCACCACGGAACAGCTCCCCGCTGCGCATCGGCCGAGGAGCGGGGGAGGCGGCCTCCGGCCCCGCCGCCTCCATCCGGTGCGCGAAGGCCCGGGCGAGGGCGGCATCGAAGTCGGCTCCGTTCGGATACGGGTGCGGCGGATCCACGGGCCGCAAGCGCACGAGTCGATCGAGGTCCAGGAGGGCACGGCTCGCCGCGTGGTCGCCGAGACGGGCCAGCGCGATCGCTTCGAGGGCGATCGCGCGGCGGCTGCGGGCTTCGTGCCGGAGGCAGAGCCGGCAATCTTCCAGCGCCCCTTCCACATCACCGCTCTCCAGGCGCATGTCGGCGAGCAGCATCCGGGGAGCGGGCGCCGCCGGCAGTTGCCCCGCCACCCTCCGGACGTGCTCGATGGCACTCATCAGGTGTCCCTGGCGGCGCAGCGCGGTGGCGAGGTTGTAGTGGACGAGAGGAGGAGAGCCATCGAGTCGGAGCGCCTCGCGGTAGCTGGCGACCGCGCCCGGGAGATCGCCGGCCCGCTGCCGCAGCACTCCGAGGTTCGCATGGGCTTTCGGGTGTGCCGGGTCGATCGCGATCGCCTCTCGATAGCTCTCTTCGGCCTCCGTCTCTCGTCCCGAATCGGAGAGCGCCTTCCCGAGCTGCACGCGGAGCGTCGCATCGCCCGGGGCACGGGCGATGGCGCGGCGGTAGAGGTCGATGGCGGGCTCGATCTCGCCGCGTCCGCAGAGCAGGATGCCGAGCAGATGAAGGGCGCCGGCGTGACCCGGATCGACGCCCACGATCTCCCGACAGAGCTCCTCGGCCCGGGCCGGGTTGCCGCGGCGATGGTGTGCGAGTGCGGCCGCCAGGGCCCCGTCGGTGTCCATGTCGAGCAATGTCGTGAGTGACCGGAACGCCTCATTCTAGCTTTCGTTCGTGCAGGCACGCTGTCCGCTCGCTTCACCGGATGCGCCGAGCGGGCATTCAGGGGGGAGGGACCGAGTGCCGGGCGAACACGCACTCCTCATCTCCGGCCGACCCTGGACACGCGCGCCGGGGCGCATGCACCATGACTGCGAGCACTTCGAGCGCGCCAATCGCATTCACCGGCGCCATCGCGAGTTTCACCTCGACGAGGGGGTCCGGCGCGTCGAACGCGGACTAACCTCCTTGGCCGTCGCGCCCGGGACAAGGGACCGAAGCCTACGAGTCGGGTCGCCGAATACGACGGCGACGATGGCTCGGGAGCGATGCCCGGAAGAGACGCGAGCGCACCCGGGCGCTTGATCGCGGATGCGCGGCAGGCGGAGAGTATTCGCCACCTTCCGGCACGCGCACATCGTGCCCGGCACCGGAAGGCGGAGGCGGGCGGATCGCATGGCAGACGGCCAAGGGGCAGGCTCCGGCGAGACCGTCGCCGATCAGGGACCATTCGTTACGGGCAGCCCGGACGGCGACCCCCGGGCCAAGGAGGCAATCGATGAAGGCATTTGTGGACATTTCCCAGCGCGTGCTCTGTTCTTGCGGTGACGGTGGCGGAGGCGGCGGCGGCCATGCGTCGGACGCCTTCGGATGCGCCTCGGACATTGCGAGGGGTGCGGCCACCGGGGCGGCGATCGGCGGTGCCAGCGGCGCGATCGGGGGAGCGGCCCTCGGCATGACGGGTTTCGCGCCCGGGGTGGCGGTCGGGGCCACCGCCGGAGCAATCGCCGGCGGGAGTGGCGGCGCGGTCACCGGCGCGGTGAGCGGGGCCATGGACAGCGACGCGTGCGCCCGGTTCGCGGACGGTCGATAGACGCGCCGGCGGGAGAGGGCAAGGGATTCGGCGGCCTCGAGGCGTGCCGCGCCGGAGCCGGCCGCGGGACGCCTCGGGGCGCCGCACACCGGACGATACGAGGATGAAGAAAGTGAGATCGAAAGTGAACCAGATACTCGTCTTCGCCGGCGTCTTCCTCGTCGTGCACTTTCTGGCGAGCACCTTCTTCGAGTACGGCTCGTTCTTCGATGCCGGCGAAGCGTCGGGCGGGCGGGGCATTGCCGCCCGGCTGCTCGAATCGGTCATCGTGGTCCTCGTGGCAACGCCCACGTACTTCGCTCTCGTGTCCTGGTACGGCAGACGGAAGACGAAGCGCGGAAGGCCGGTCGGGCGAGACGGGCGATGAGGGAGGAAATCCTGGGGATCATTGCGAGGGAATGCGGTCTCGACGAGGTTCCCGCCCTCTCGACGCCCCTGGCCGGCCTCGACACGGATTCGATCGACATGGTCTGCACCGTGAGCGCGTTGGAGGAACGCTTCGGAATCGAGTTCCCCCTGGACATCGGCGCCATCGGCATCGAGACCGTCGGCGATATCGTCCGGATGGTCGAGAGGCGGATCGCGCGTCCGGGAGAAGTGTCGCCGGCGAGGCACCGGCCGAGGTAGAGGGAGGAACCGGTGGACGGACTGCACAGGGAGGTTGCGGTCACCGGAATCGGCGCGGTCGCGGCGCCGGACATCGGCTCGGAGAGCCTGTGGCGGGCGTTGCTGCAGGCGCGCCCGGGCGTCGTCACGCTCGACGCCCCGCTCGCAACCGGTCTGCGTGCACCGGTGGCGGCCCGGGTGCAGGGCTTCCATCCGCCGGTCGATGCGAAGAACGCGGATCCCTTCGTGCAGTTCGCGCTCGCCGCCGCGGCCGAGGCATTGCGCGGGGCGAACATGACGCGAGCCGTTGCGGGCCCCCGCAGCGCGGTGATCATGGGAAGCAGCGCCGGCGGCGAGACGACCCGCGATGCACAGGCCCGCCGGCTCTATCGCGACGGCGCCGGGCGGGTCGATCCCCACACCATCCCCCGGGCCATGCCGAGCGCCGCCGCGTCGCGGGTGGCCATGGCCTACGGGGTGACGGGACCGGTCTTCTCCGTCACCTCCGCCTGCGCTTCGGCGGCCCATGCAATCGGGCTGGCGTTCGGAATGGTCCGGGCGGGAAGGGTGGACGCGGCGATCGCCGGCGGCAGCGAAGCATGTCTCACCTTCGAGACGCTCAAGGCCTGGGAAGCCCTGCGCGTCCTCGCCCCCGACTGCTGCCGGCCTTTCTCCCGGGGGCGCAGAGGACTGGTGCTCGGGGAGGGTGCCGGCGTTCTCCTGCTCGAGCGCGCGGATCGGGCCAGGGCCCGTGGCGTGGAGATAGTGGCCGAGCTCGCCGGTTTCGGGATGAGCGCGGACGCGGGCGACATGCTTCGGCCCGACGTCGACGGCGCGGCGCGGGCCATGCGCGCCGCTCTGCTCGACGCCCGCGTCCCGGTCGAGCAGGTGGACCACATCAATGCCCACGGCAGCGGCACGCGGACCAACGACGCGACCGAAGCCCGGGCGATCGCGAAGGTCTTCGGCCGCCGTGCCGGAGAGATCGCGGTGACGGCCACGAAGGCCGTGCACGGGCACGTTCTCGGCGCCTCGGGCGCGCTCGAAGCCGTCGCCACCGCCCAGGCGATACGGGACGGCCTCGTGCCGCCGATCGCCAATTTCCTCGGACCCGACCCCGAGTGCACCCTCGATCTCGTGACGCATCGTCCCCGCCGAGTCGCCATCCGTGCCGCCCTGTCCAACTCCCTCGCATTCGGTGGACTCAATGCGGTGCTCGTGTTCCGTGCCCGGCGCTAGCGCGCATTGCTCTACCCGAGCTCCTGTTGCGGACGCCGGTCCACTCACGGTGAACGGGCGTACTCCCTCGAGCCACTTCGACATGGTTACTACTATGCCTTCAGCGTCTCTCCGTCCGTGCGCCCGCTTTCCAGGGCGTCTCGACGCCCGCAGCTCACGAAGCTCGCTGAGCAATGCGCGCTGGTGAACGGGCGCGCGTCGAAGGTCCGCCCGGCACCGCCCCCGCTCCGGCGATGAACGTGCCTCCCGGCCCGTCCGATCCCACGATCGAGCAGGCCACCCTCGCTCTGTCCTGCCTCGCGCAACGCCTCGAGGTGCCCATGGACGAGGCGGCTCTGCGGGGCGACCTGCGCCGCCAGGGGGGGCGCGTCGATTCCGAGGCGCTGGCCCGGGCGGTGCGCCGGGTGGGGCTGCCCGTCGTGCTCGTTCGGTTCGAACGCAATGCGACCGGTCAGTTGATCGTGCCCGTCCTCGTCGAGGTCGAGGACGGAGACTGGTGGCTGGTGGAGAAGGTCGGGCCCCTGCGGATGGAGCTGAGCCAGCCGGGACGCGAGCTCTCCTGGCGGCTCTCGCGCCGGCGCTTCCGGCGCCACTGGACCGGGGTTGCGCTGACCTCGACCGCCTCCCTGCCGGGTGCCCGGGACGAGCCCGAAGGGCTCGGCGCGTCGCCGTTGCGCGCGGCCTTCGCACGCCGCCGCGACGTATTGGTCGAGCTGCTCGTGAGCTCTCTCCTGCTTCAGGTTCTGTCGCTCGCGGGGCCGATCGCGTTCCTGCTCGTGGTCGACAAGGTCCTCCACCACCGGGGGATCAATACGCTCGACGTCCTGCTCGCGGCGCTCGTGGGCATCGCGTTCTTCGAGGCGCTGACCGCGGGCCTCCGGGCCCACATCCTCGGGCGCACCACCGCCGGGATCGATGCCGAAGTGACCTCCGGCCTCTTCCGGCACCTGACCGAGCTGCCCTTCGCCCATTTCTCGCAGACCCCGATCGGCGGGCTCCTCGGCCACTTCGGCGATGCGGACAAGCTCCGCGGCTACGTCGTGCAGGCCGCCGTCGGGTCCCTTGCCGATCTGCTCTTCGCGGGAGTGTTCGTGGCCTTGCTCTTCTATCTCTCCGCCCCCATGGCCGGAGTCGCCGCGGGCGCGCTGCTTCTGCAGTTGCTCGCGGCGCTCGCCGCCACGCCCCTGCAGCGTTCCGCCCTGCGCGAGCGGCTCGGCCGCACCCGGTCCAACCAGAGTCTGCTCGCGGAGACGGTGCTGGGGATGGAGACGGTCAAGTCGCTGGCCATGGAGACGGCGCAGCAACGGCGTTGGGAAAGTCAGCTCGCGGCCTACTCCGTGGCCCAGGACCGAGCGCAGCGGATATCGAACACGACGGAGCAACTGAGCGACCTCTTCGGCAAGCTCATGATGGCGGTGCTGCTCTGGCAGGGCGCGCAGCTCGTGATCGCGCAGGCCATGACGCTCGGCCAGTTGATCGCCTTCAATCTCATCGCGGCGCGGGTGTCGGCGCCCGTCATGCGCCTCGCCCGGTACTGGCTCGAGCTGCAGAATGCGCGTCTCGCCTACGGCAATCTGAAGGCGCTGTTCTCGATCGAAGCCGAGACCCGCCGGCGCCGGCCGCCGATGCCCGCGATAAGGGGCGAGATCGAGTTCGACCGCGTGTCGTTCTCCTACGTTCCCGGGGGCCCCTGCGTGTTGAACGGCGCGAGCTTCCGCATCCGGGCCGGTGAGGTGGTAGCCCTGGTCGGACGCTCGGGTATCGGGAAGAGCACAGTAGGCCGCCTGCTCGCCGGTCTCCATCCGCCCGGCGGAGGCAGGGTGATGATCGACGGGATCGACGTCTCGGCGGTGGAGCCCGCGACCCTCCGAAGCCAGATCGGCCTGGTGTCGCAGGACTGCTTCCTCTTCGCGCGATCGCTTCGCGAGAACATCGCGATCAGCGATCCGACGATGGCGTTCGAGCGGGTGGTAGCCGCGGCACGAGCGGCCGGCGCGCACGATTTCATCATGGGGCTGCCTCAGGGATATGACACCCCGGTGGGAGAGCGGGGGACGACCCTGTCCGGCGGCCAGCGCCAGCGGGTGGCGCTGGCTCGGACGCTCGCGAGCGAAGCCTCGATCCTGATCCTGGACGAGGCCACGAGTGCGGTCGATCAGGTGGCCGAACGCGAGATTGCGGCTCGATTCACGGAGATCGCGAAGGGCCGCACCGTGGTGGTCATCGGCCACCGCGGATTGCTGGTGGACGAGGCGGACCGGGTGCTCGCGCTCGAGGACGGGCGAATCCGTTCCGTGCCCGGACCCGCCGGCGACGCGGTACGTCTTCACGTGATGAGAGAAAGCGCGAGGCTTGCCGGCGAGTGACTCATCTTGCCACTCCTCTCGTAGCGGCCATGCGCCACGCCACGCCCCTCGGACGCGCTCTGACGATTCCCGCCGCCCTGTGTCTGTTCCTGTTGACGTGGGCCGCGTTCTCGGAGGTCGAGGTAGTGGCGACGGCGACCGGTCGCTTGATCCCCTCGGCCCGGGTCAAGCAGGTGCAACCGAGCGAAGATGGCGTCGTCAGCCGGATCCTGGTCGAGGAGGGGGAGAGGGTCGCGGCGGATCAGCCGGTGATGGCGCTCGACGCTACCGAGATCGAGGCCGACCTGCGCCGCCTCGAGGTCCAGCTCGAGAACGCCCGCATGGACCGGCTCCGCCTGATCGCGGCGCTCGAGGGGGGAGAGGAGGAGGATCCGTCCCCGCTCTCCGCCTTCGTGGGAGAGCGGGCGCTCACCCAGCGCGCCTGGCTGCGTTCCCTGATCCAGCAGTACCACGCGGAACAGGCCCGGCTCGAGGGAGACCTCGATGCGGCCCGGGCCGAGCTGGCCTCGGCGCGGACCCGTCGCCGCATGCTCCACGAGGTCCAGTCGCTCCTCGAAGAACGCCACGACGCGGCCGATCGTCTCGTCCGCCGGGGCGTCATGCCGCGCGTGCGCTACCTCGAGCTGCACGAGGAGCTCCTGCGGATGCGCCAGTCCCACGAGGAGCAGACGCAGAACATCGCCCGTCATCGGGCTCGAGTGGAGAGTGTGGAGCAGAGGCGCCGGCACCTCGAGGCGGAGTTCAGGAACGGACTCCGCCGCGAGCAAGCGGAGGCCGAGGAGCGAATCGCCACTCTCGAGCAGGAGATCGTGAAAGTCCGCCGGCGGTGGGAGCGCATGACCCTGCGTGCTCCGGTCGACGGTGCCGTGCAGGAAATGACGGTGTTCACCGAGGGAGGTGTCGTGACGGCAGGGCAGGCGGTCATGAGCGTGGTGCCGTCGGGCAGCACCCTCATCGTGGAAGCGCGCCTGCTCAACAAGGACGTCGGGTTCGTCCGGCCGGGCCAGTCCGCGTCGGTAAAGCTCGCGGCCTTCCCCTTCACCCGTTACGGGGACATCGGGGGACGGGTCGAGGGCATTTCCGAGGATGTGCTCCGCCGTGGCGGCCAGGCGCCGGCCCTCGCGCTGGGCGACGACGTCGGTACCCGGCAGGCTCTGGCCGATCTGCAGGCACAGATGGCCGGGAACAACTATCTGGTCCGCGTCGGCCTCGAGCGCCAGGTCATCGCGCTTCCCGACGGCATCACGCCGCTCGCCGCCGGCATGATCGCCACGGTGGACATCACCACCGGCCGCCGGAAGGTGATCGACTTCCTGCTCTCGCCCCTGAAGCGCTACCGCGCCGAAAGCCTGCGCGAGAGATGAGCCATTCCCTCGACCCACGAGGAGTCACGAGAACCATGAAGCTGCGCTGCGCCACCCCCGACGACATCGAAACGGGCATGGAGCTCGGCCGTCGGATGCACGAGGAGAGCGAGTTCGCGTTCCTTCCCTTCGATCCGGTCAAGGTCCGGCGTTTTCTCCACTGCATCGCCGGCGATCCCGAGCACTACTGTGTGTACGTGGTCGAGCACGAGGACCGCCTGATCGGGATGCTGGTCGGGCAGGTGATGGAGTACTTCTTCTGCCGGGAGCTGCTCTGCGACGACGTCCTGCTCTTCGTGGAGCGGGATCAGCGCGGTTCGGTCGCCGCCCTCGCGCTGGTGCGCGCCTATCTCGCGTGGTCGCGGAGCCGGGGGGCGCGAGAAGCCCGGGTTGCCGTCTCCACCGGGATCGACATCGACCACACCGGCGCCTTTCTGCAGCGCTTGGGCTTCAGGCGCGTCGGTGGGGTGTACAAGCTTCGATTCTGACGACGGAGGAGAGAGCGAATGTCGTCCACGAAGGGAAGATGGAGGGTGCCGTTCGCGGCCCTGGTGCTCGGCGCCTGCTTCGCAACGGAAGGCGCTCGCGCCGGCGAAGGGGGTTCGGCACCCTCCGACGAGGCGCTGGCGCGCCTGTTTGCCGAGCTCGCGACCGGCCGGGAATTCGAGAGACGGGGACGCACCCTGCGCTGGGAGCGGCCGATTCGTTACGTCGTCGTGAGCCGAAAGCCGGGCCGGGTGGCCGAGCGCGCACCAAGGGTGCTCGAGGAGTTCGCGGCCGTCGCCGGGATCGAGGTGGAGGAGTCGGAGGTGGCGCCCTGGTCCGACCCGAGCGTCATTCCGGAGAACACGTTCACGACGGACGACGGGTTTCGAGGCCACATCCAGCGGAGGCGGGGAGACGATGTCGATGACGATCCCCCCTTCGTGGCGGTCTGGGGGAAGGGAGAGGACCTGAAGCGTGCCGAGGCGGAGCTCGTCATCCTCGTCGACGACCGGGGGACGCTGGCCGCCCAGCTCGCCGGAGGCGACCGGCACGTGGAGCTCCTCCGGCGCGACCTGCTGGAAGGACGGGTGGACTGCCTGCTCTTTCTGCACGAGAACCGGAAGTTCCACATCGTCCTGGGCTTGCTCCTGCTGAACACCAGCCTCGACCCGGCGAGGGAAAGGGCCTGCATCAACGAGGAGACCTTTCAGGCGCTCGGCCTCGTCAACGATGTGGAGGCATCCCCTCTGACCATGCTGGACCAGGTCGAGCATTCGGGGAGCTACGCACCCACGGCCTACGATCGCCTGCTGCTGCGCCTGCTCTATCACCCCGGGATGGAGACCGGGCTGGATCACTACTGGGCGATGCGGCGGGCGATGGAGCTGCTGCCCGAGCTGAGGGAGCGGGGCGGTTGAGGGAGGAAGCGAGCGGCCGCTTTCCGGGTGCCCCGAATCTCGGCACGGGAGTCGGCCGCGGCCGGCAAGGGATGGGTTCGAAGATGTATCCGGCGGCGATTCCGTGCGCTTGAAGGAAGGGAGGGGGTGCCGTGGGCGAGGGAGGATCGAGGGTTCCGCGAACCTCGAGCGCCTGCGGGAAGTGATCAGTGCCCGGTCCGTCGTCACGGATGCGCAGCAACGCATCATCTCGCCGCTCGGGGGCGAGTACCGGTGGCTGGTCGACCTGCGCCCGGCCTTCCTCGACGGCGAAGTCCTGGAGATCTGCGCGAGGGAGTTCTGGAATCGTTTCCAGGCGCGCCTGCCCTTCCAGATCGGCGGCCTGGAGCTCGCGGCGGTGCCCCTGATCACGGCGCTGGTCGGCGAGGGCTGGCGGCGGGGCACACCGGTCAACGCCTTCGTCGTGCGCAAGGAGCGCAAGCCCCATGGACTGTGCCGCCGTATCGAAGGCGAGGTGGGGGAGGAGCCCATCGTCGCCGTGGACGACCTCGTCAACCGGGGCGATGCGCTGGAGACCCTGCGCTGCGTGCTCGCGGAGGTGAACCGGGACGCGGCAGGGCTTTTCGTCGTGGTGGACTTCGGCAATCCGGAGCTGCACGAAGGTCTCGAGGGCCGCGGTATCGCGCTCGACTCGCTGCTCGCAGTCCCGGACCTCGGCCTCGCTCCTCTTCCGGCGCCGGAGCCTCGTCCGGGAGCCGGGTTCGAGGTCGTGTGGCGCCGGCGGGGCGGGGAGCCCAACTACTTCCACGTGGTGCCGAAATCGACCCCCGCCCTCGATACGAGCCGTCTCTATGCCGGCAGCGACGACGGCACCTTTCGGGCCCTCGACCAGGGCAGCGGCGTCGAACGCTGGCGCACGCGGATCGACGATCCCCGGCGCAAAGGCATCTTCTCTTCCCCTGCGCTGCACGAGGGCCGGGTCTACTTCGGCGGCTATGACGGCTGCGTGCGCTGCCTGGATTGCGGGAGCGGCGAGCTGGTGTGGCGTTCTTCCGGGGCGGACTGGGTCGGGTCCTCACCCGCCCCGGCTCCGGAGCTCGACCGCCTGTTCATCGGGCTGGAATACGCGTCACCACGCTTCCCCGGCGGGGTCGCCGCGCTCGCTCTGGCCGACGGCGGGAAGCTCTGGGAGCACCGCTGCACGGCCCATGTCCACGGCACGCCGCTCTGGGTGCCGGAGCACCAGGCCGTGGCTTGCGGGGGCAACGACGGCCGATTGCGGTGGCTGGATGCCGGTGACGGCGGGGAGCGCTGGAGCTACCCCGCGGGAGGAGAGATCAAGGCCGGGGTCGCTTTCGATTCCACCGCGGGGCAGCTCGTGTTCGGTGCCTTCGACGGCGGCGTTCATGCAGTGGACGTCGCGACCGGGGAGCGTCGCTGGCGCATCGAGACCGGCGACATCATCTACTCGACCCCGCTCCTCGCCGGCCGCCACGCCTTCGTCGCCGGCGCCGACAAGTATCTGCACATCGTCGACCTGGACACGGGTGAGGAGGAGGCGGCGCTCTTCACCGGAGCCAGGCTGTACGCTTCTCCGGCCCTGATCGGAGGCCGGGTCCTGTTCGGCAACACCGCGGGCGAGCTCTACGAGATCGACCCGGACACGCGGCGGGTCACCGCCTTCGGCCAGTTGCCCGAAGGGATCACCTGCGCGGTACGTTACGGCGGGAAGCACGGCCTCTACTTCGTTACCACCTACGACAACGAGCTCTTCGCGTTGCGCCGCGCAGAGCGGGGACAGACGGGGGCCCTTGACACGCCGGACAGTGGCCTGTAAATGCTTACAGTATCCAGGTCGTGCACGGAGGATGAAGCGTGACCGAGCTCACCGCCCGTCAGCAGCAGATCTTCGACTTCATTCGGGAGTTCATGGAGGCGGAGGGCTTTCCGCCGACTCGCGCGGAAATCGCCGCCGCGCTCGGCTTTCGTTCGGTGAACGCGGCCGAGGACCATTTGAAGGCGCTGGTGCGCAAGGGAGCGATCAGCGTCCTCCCGGGCACCTCGAGGGGCATTCGCCTCAGCGGCGGACGTGCCGGCCGGCGCGGAGTGCCCATCGTCGGGCGGGTCGCAGCGGGCCGCCCGATCCTCGCGGAAGCGAACGTGCAGGGGCATTGCCGGATCGACCCGGGTCTGTTTCGCCCCCGCGCGGACTACCTGTTGCAGGTTCGGGGCATGAGCATGCGCGATGCCGGGATCCTGGATGGTGATCTGCTGGCAGTGCATCGCGCCCCGGAAGCGGCGCTCGGGGACATCGTGGTGGCCCGGGTCGACGACGAGGTGACCGTCAAGCGCTTTCGCCGGCGCGGCAACATCGTGCGCCTGATGCCGGAGAACGAGGACTACGAGCCCATCGTGGTCGATCTGCGGCGCGAGACGCTGGTGGTGGAAGGCGTCGGGGTCGGCATCATCCGGAACACGGGGCTATGATGCGTGCCCTTGCCCGTGCCGTTCCCGGATGCCGGGGAACGCGAGGTGCCCGTGGGGACGCATCGGGCGAGCCGCCTGCGCCGCGGGAAGTGATGCGGATCGAGGCCTCGGGCAAAGGTGTGCCGGTACGCTTCGCAGATCCATGAGCGAATGCGAACCGCTTTCGAGCGCAGGCCCGGTTCCCTCGCGGAGCGGGGCGCCGCCGGCGGGTCTGGACGCGCTCCTGCGCAGCCGCAACCTGTGGCGCATGGACGCGCATCCTCGCGTCGCGACGCCGGGGATCTCCACCGGTTTCGATGCGCTCGACGAGCGGTTGCCGGATCGCGGCTGGCCCGCCGGCGCTCTCTCGGAGGTGCTCGTGCCCACGCTCGGCTCGTGCGAGCTCGCCCTGGTGCTGCCCGCGCTCGCCGCGCTGACCCGAGCGGGGCACGAGGTGGCCCTGGTCGGACCGGCGCGCCTGCCTTACGCTCCCGGCCTCGCGGGGCGCGGGGTGGATCTCGGACGGGTCCTGGTGGTGCACGGTGCCTCCGCCGAGGAGCACGAGTGGGCGGCGGAACAGTCTCTGCGTTCGGGATCCTGTGCGGCGGTGGCACTGTGGTCGCGCCGGCTCGACCTGCGCGCCGTGCGCCGTCTGCAGCTCGCGGCGCAGAAGGGAAGGACGTGCGGCTGGCTGTTCCGCACCCTCGCTGCGGCGGCCCTTCCCTCGCCCGCGCCCCTGCGCCTCGAGGTCGCGCCGAGCCCGTGGGGAGTGAGGGTCGAGGTGCGCAAGTGCCGGGGCGTCCCTTCCGGCCTTCCTCTGGAGCTGGCGCTCGAATGAAGAGCGCGCTTTCGCGCCGTCCCGCGGTCCCGCTTTCGGAGCGAGGCGAGCGCGTATCGGTCCTGCCTCGGCCCGCCCCGCTCCCCCTGCGCCTGTGGATGGGGCTCCATTTTCCCCGCTTGCCGCTGGAAGCATGGGACCGGGACGCCGGCGCCGCGAGCGCCGCGCCGTGCGCGGTGGTATCCGGCGAGAGTGCGGATTCCGTGCTGCTGGCGCTGAACGAGAGCGCTCGAAGGGTTGGCATCCGCCCCGGGATGGGGCGAGGCGCGGCCGCTGCGATCGCGCCTCGCCTCCAGGTGCTCAGGCGTGACCTCGCGCTCGAGGGGGCGGCTCTCGAAGGACTCGCAGCCTGGGCGGAGCAGTTCACCGCCGTCATCAGCCTGGCGCCGCCGGCGGGCCTCCTGCTCGAGATCGGCGGCAGTCTCCGGCTCTTCGGGGGGACGGCAGCGCTGCGGGAGCGGATCGAGAGCGGTCTGCGCGGGCTCGGGTTCGAGGTGTCGATCGGCGTCGCCCCTACTCCCGCCGCGGCGTGGATCCTCGCGCGGGCCGGTCTCGCGGAGCCGGCGCTTCACCTGCGCCAATTGCCGGGGCGCTTGGCCGAGGTGCCGCTCGGCTGTCTCGATCTGCCCGAGCCGGCGCTGCGGGATCTCGAAGCGATGGGCGTGCGGAGCTTTCGCGACGGCTACCGCCTGCCGCGGGACGCGGTGTCTCGCCGGGTCGGGGAAGCGCTGGTCGATACCATGGACCGGGCGTTGGACAAACGGCCCGACGTGCGTGCGCGCCATACCGCGCCGCCCGGATTCTCGCGCCGTCTGGATCTTCCCGCCGAGGTCGAGGACATGGCCCCGATCCTGGCCGGCCTGCGCCGTCTGCTGGAGGGGCTGGAAGCTTTCCTGCGCACCCGGGCCCTGGGAGTGAACGGGCTGGAGCTCCGCCTCCTGCCCCGTCTCGCCCCCGCGCTGCGCATCACGGTCTCGTTGATCTCGGCGAGCCGGGACCCGAAGCATCTCCTCGATCTGCTGGAGAAGCGCCTGGAACGGGTGGTTCTGACCCGCCCCGTCGCCGCCCTGGGCCTCGAGGTCCTCGGTTTCGATGCCGTGGCCCCGCGGAACGCCGACCTCTACGATGTCGGGGCCGAGGTGCCCCGCGACAGCCTGCCCACTCTGATCGAGCGCCTGCGGAGCCGGCTCGGTCGCGATGCGCTCTGGCGACTCGTCCTGGTCGCGGACCACCGCCCGGAGCGGGCCTTCTCCCGCGTGCCGCCGTGTGGCATCCGGGCCGGCCCTGTACGCTCGGCGGAGCTCCGAAGGGGCGATTGCGTTCCCGGCCCGGGGCGGCCGTGCGCCACGACCGTGCCAGCCCCCGGCCGGCCCCGGCCGGAAGACCCTTCGCGCCCCCTTTGGCTGCTCGAGACGCCGCGGCGGATCGATCCGGGAGGAGGGCAGCGGGAGCGCCTCGAGGTCTCGCCGCGCTTCGAACGCATCGAGAGCGGCTGGTGGGACGGAGAGGATGTGAGGCGCGATTATCACGTCGCCCGCGGCGCGAGCGGGACCCGCTACTGGGTCTATCGCGAGCACGGCACGCGAGAGTGGTTTCTTCACGGCATCTTCGGCTGAGCACTCCTGCACAGTGATTTTTTCGTTTGAAAATCAATCGTTCAAGTGCCGCCGTGACCTCATCCATACCATTCCGGCCGGTCAGAGTCTCTGTGCCGAGGTACCGAGGCAGGACTGATTGGTTCTCTTGACCGTGTCCAATAGATTCAAGGGGTCATGTCGATCGCCGAGCGTT
>CAYFYD010000015.1:0-19227 GCA_964347195.1 uncultured Ectothiorhodospiraceae bacterium | reverse complement strand
CAGGGTCATTTCATGCTGCGTCCGGACCTGTGCTTCGGGGCCGGGGGGATGGCTCCAATGGACGATTCGGGGCGCTCGGCGACCCGGAATGCCTGCAACCAAGGGGTGAGCAGGGCGAATGAGGGCGCTATCCGGGGTTCACACACACCGTCCGCGCCAGCATGAAATGGCCCCGGCATGTCCGGTTTCGCACTCGGAGACCGATGATATGCGGACCGGGGCCGGTCTCGCGCGAGCGGGCGCCCGCTTGCGCTCCGGAGCTTCGTGGATTCCCGCTCGCGCGGGAATGGCGGGAGGTGGCGCGGGAGCGGCAGGAGGCGAAGACGCGAGCGGGCGTGCCTCGCCGGCGTTCCTCCCCGAACGGCGGAGGGTTCCACCGCGGCCCCTTTCCCCGGGGAGGCCGGGCAATGGTGTCCGGCGCCGTCATTCCCGCGCAAGCTTGCCCTCGACCCCGATCGGGGGCGGGAATCCATCTCGGTCGACGCCCCCCGAAGCTCGAGTGTGGAAGAGCCTTGGTGGTCTGCTGCTCTGGCTGGCGTTCGCACTGTCCTTCGCGGGGCTCGCCGCCGTCGCCCCGCGGGCGGCGGAGCTTGCGGACCTCTACGAAGCGGAAGTGCGGGTCGCGACCCAGGAGGCCGGGGACCGGGAGGGCGCTCTCGGCCTCGCCCTTCGCCGAGTGCTCACCAAGGTCAGCGGGCGGCGCAGCGTCGATTCGCACGAGCGCCTCGCCGGCGCCCTCCAGGCGCCGGAGCTCTTCGTGCAGGAGTACCAGTATCGAGTCCGCCCCGCCGAGGAGCGGGACTCGGGCGACGGGGATACGCTCAGGCTGTGGGCGAAGTTCGACGCGAGTCTCGTCGACGCGCTGATCCAGGAGGCCGGACTCCCGGTGTGGGGGCGAACCCGCCCTTCCACTCTGGTCTGGCTGTCGGTCGAGCGATCCGGGCGACGGGATCTGCTCGCCGCGGACGAGGCCGCCTCCTACCTCGCATCCATCGAGGAGAGCGCGGGCCGTCGCGGCATCCCCCTGGTGCTGCCGCTGCTCGATCTCGAGGACCGGCTCGCGGTGAATGCGGATGAGCTCTGGGCCGGCTTTCTCGACGGGCTGCGCAGTGCTTCCACGCGCTACGAAAGCGACGCGGTGCTCCTGGTTCGTCTGCGTGAGCTGCCGCCGGCGGCCCTTGCCGAGGCGCAGTGGAGCCTGCTGATCGATGGTGGAGAGCAGCACTGGAGCACGCAGGCCGGCCTGCCGGAGCTGCTCCTCGAGGACGGGGTGCACGCGGCCGCGGACCTCCTGGCGGCGCGCTACTCGAGACCCGCGCACGAGCATGCCGCGAGCAGTGTCGACCTGTTGGTGAGCGGAGTGCTCACTCTCGAGGACTACGCGCGCGTCCTGCGCTACCTGAGCACCCTCGACGAAGTGGAGCGGCTGGACGTCGAGGCGGTGGAGGCGGGACAGGTGCGATTCCGGCTCCGAGCCCACGGCGGTCTTTCGCGGGTCCGCCAGACTCTCGCGCTCGGAGCCACCCTGGTCCCGGACGGCCTGCCCGCCCCGGACGGTGCACTGTCGATGCGTCTGGTGCCCTGACCCGCATTGCTCACCGATCTCCTGTTGCGGACGCCGACCCTGAAGCGATGAACGGGCGTACTCCCTCGAGCCACGGGCGTACTCCCTCGAGCCACGGGTGTGTTCCCTCGAGCCACTTCGACATCGTCATTCCCGCGGAAGCGGGAATCCATATCGTCATTCCCGCGGAAGCGGGAATCCATGTCACTACTACCTGCAACGCTGCGCAGTCCCTGCTTCGCTTGCCGGCCGGGCGAGCCTCCCCTGGCTTGCCCGCTCGCGGGGCCGAAGCGCCCCCGGCGTGTAGCCTGTTTCCGGCTTGCCCGCACCCGTCTCTCCGTGCGTGCGCCCGCTTTCCAGGGCGTCTCGATGTCCTCGCCACGAAGCTCGCCGAGAAATGCGGGCTGGCGCATCCGGCGGTGCGTGGCAGGCATGGCACGAGGCGTCCGTCCGGGGCCGGCTGCGAGTCGCCGAACCCTCGCGGGGTCCCGCTCGCCGCCCGGGGAGAAGAGCGGCGAGGACAGTCGTTCCGGGCGCGCGGCCGGTGCTCGCGTACCGGCGCAGGCGGCGATGGATGAGCGTCCCTCCCGGGCGGGCCGCCCGCCGGCCCAGCTTCCTCTCGGTATCGCCTGGCGCCGGGGGGCGGGCTTCGCCGACCTCGTGGCGGGCGACAATGCCGAAGCGGTGGAGGCGGTACGACGGGTCGCGGAGCGGGGCGGGATGTCCTGCCTCTACCTGTGGGGAGGCAGCGGCACCGGCAAGACGCTGCTGCTGCACGCGGCCTGCGAGGCGGCCGCGGCGGCGGGTCGCCGGGTCGCCTATCTGCCGCTCGGGGAAGGGGCTCCGGGGCCTCCGGAGGCGCTCTCGGGATTCGACGCCTTCGATCTCGTGTGCCTCGACGACGTGCAGCACATCGCCGGCCGGCGGGCCCGGGAAGAAGGCGTGTTCGTTCTCTACCGGCGCCTGGAGGCGAAGGCGGGCGGACTGCTCGTGAGCGCGCCGGGCCCCCCCGCCGGGCTCGGACTCGCCCTGCCGGACCTCTCCTCGCGTTTCGCCGCGGGACTGGTCATCGGACTCCTGCCCCTCGACGACGGCGAGCGCCGGGAAGTCCTGCGCCGGCACGCCCGGCGGCGGGGGCTTGCGCTCGATGCCGGGGTCGCCGACTTCATCCTGCGCCGCTACCGGCGGGACCTCCACGCGCTGATCGCTCTCCTCGACCGCCTCGACGAAGCCGCGCTCGCGGAGCAGCGTGCGCTGACGCTGCCCTTCGTCCGGGACGTGATGGCCCGCGAGGACCCGGAGCGCCGCGCCGGGCCCTGACCGCGACGCGCCGCCGCGCTTCAGGAGCCCGATGTGCCGGCGCGGAGGCGTTGCGCGACTTCGGCCACCCGCCGGCCCAGGCTGCGGCACAGCGCGCGCTCCTCCCGGCTGAGCGCGCGCTCCTGCTCGATGCCGGCGTGATGGCTCGCCCCGTAAGGGGTGCCGCCGCTGCGGGTGTGCATCAGCTCGGGTCGGGTGTAGGGCAGACCCACCACCAGCATTCCGTGGTGCAGGAGGGGCAGCATCATCGAGAGCAGCGTGCTCTCCTGCCCGCCGTGCAGGCTCGAGGTCGAGGTGAAGACGCCGGCCGGCTTTCCCGAGAGCGTGCCGGAGAGCCACTCGCTGCTGGTGCCGTCGAGGAAGAACTTGAGCGCCGCGGCCATGTTGCCGAAGCGGGTGGGGCTGCCGAGGACGAGCCCGTCGCACTCCGCGAGGTCCGGGAGCCGGGCGTAGGGAGGGCCGCTGGCCGGGATCGCCGGCTCCCGCGCCTCGCAGAGGGGGGACACCGCCGGCACCGTGCGCACCCGCGCCTCCGCGCCGCCGACCTGCTCGACCCCTCGGGCCACCTGGCGCGCCATCGCCGCCGTGCTGCCGTGGACGCTGTAGTAGAGGACCAGGATCAGGGCCATGGAGAGGATGGGGCGGCTCGGGATGGGCGGAGCGGGCCGGGAGCGGGTGCGGCACCTCCCCTCTCGGCCTCGATGCGCGCCCGGAGAACGGACGCGACTTCGCAGAGGCGGATCTCCGCGCTGTGCTCGTCGCGGCGGTGGCGGCACTCCGCGAGGCCCGCATCCAGTCCGCGCTCGCTCATCACGAGCCGGTAGGGGATGCCGGTCAGCTCCGAGTCCGCGAACATCACGCCCGGACGCACCCGCCGGTCGTCGAGCAGGACTTCGACACCGGCCTCCCGGAGCGCCTCGTAGGTCCCTTCGACCGCTTCGCGCAGCCGGAGGGACTTGTGCATGTTCATGGGCAGCAGGGCGACGTGGTAGGGCGCGATCGCGGCCGGCCAGACGATGCCCCGCTCGTCGTGATTCTGCTCGATCGCCGCCGCCACGACCCGGGTCACGCCGATCCCGTAGCAGCCCATGAAGAGGTGGACCGCCCGTCCCTGCTCGTCGAGTACCACCGACCCCATCGACTCGCTGTACTCCACCCCGAGCTGGAAGATGTGACCGACCTCGATCCCGCGGGCGACGGAGAGCGGGCCGCTGCCGTCGGGACTCTCGTCGCCCTCCACCGCGTTGCGCAGGTCCGCCGCGCGGGGCTCGTCGAGGTCCCGCCCCCAGTTCACTCCGCGCAGGTGGCCTCCCTCCCGGTTCGCGCCGCAGACGAAGTCCGCCATCCGGGTCGCCGCGTGGTCGGCGTAGACCGTGAGCGGGAGGTCCACCGGTCCGATCGAGCCGGGTGGACATCCGATGACCGCCTCCACCCGTTCCGGGGATGCGAGGGCGACCGGGGTGGCGACCTCGGGCAGCCCGGCCGCCTTGACCAAGTTCAACTCGTGATCGCCCCGCAGACAGACGGCGACCGGGGTTGCGTTCTCGCCTTCCAGAAGGAGGGTCTTGAGGCACCGTTCGGGCGGGAGGCCGAGCCGTGCCGCGAGCTCCGGGATGCTCCGCACGCCCGGCGTTTCGACCGCTGCCCGCGCTTCCGACGCGGACCCGCGCACGGTCGAAGGGGGCGGGCAGGGGACGAGCTCCACGTTGGCCGCGAAGTCGCTGCCGGCGCTGAACGCGATCGCGTCCTCCCCGGAGTCCGCGAGGACGTGGAATTCGTGGGATCGGCTGCCGCCGATGGCGCCGGAATCCGCCGCCACCACCCGGAAGTCGAGCCCCGTGCGCCGGAAGATCCGGCAATAGGCATCGTGCATCCGCCGGTAGCTCTCCTGGTGCGCCTCCCGGCTCAGGTCGAAGGAATAGGCGTCCTTCATCACGAACTCGCGCGAGCGCATGACTCCGAAGCGGGGCCGCACCTCGTCGCGGAACTTGGTCTGGATCTGGTAGAGATTGACCGGCAGTTGCCGGTAGCTGCGGATCTCGCGGCGTGCGAGGTCGGTGATGACTTCCTCGTGAGTCGGCCCGAAGCAGAACTCGCGGTGGTGGCGGTCCTCGATGCGCAGCAGCTCCGGTCCGTACTTCTCCCAGCGGCCGGACTCCTTCCACAGCTCGGCGGGCTGGATCGCAGGCATGAAGACCTCCAGCGCTCCCGCCGCGTCCATCTCCTCGCGCACTATCGTCTCGACCTTGCGCAACACCCGCATGCCGAGGGGAAGCCACGTGTACAGGCCCGCCGCCAGCGGCCGGATGAGTCCCGCGCGCAACATCAGCCGGTGGCTCGCGACCTCCGCGTCCGCGGGCGTCTCCTTTACGGTGGCGATGAGCGTTCGTGAAAAGCGCATGGTCGGGCTCGGGCAGGATGGATGACGCAGCGGAATCGGTGCGGAGGTAAGGAAGCGGCCCCGGAGCTTCCGAACCGGGCGACCGGGAGCCGCGTTTCGACTATAGCCCGCGGGCCGCTGGATGTCAGCGCGTCGCGCCCGCGCCCGCCGCCCGCGCGCCTCGGGGGTTCAGGGCTGTTCAGAAGTCGAGTTTCCGGGTTCGAGATACTCGGAATCAGGCAATGGATTCCCGCTTGCGCGGGAATGACGGCAGGGGGCGCGGGAATCCATTTCGGTCAACGGATCCCGAAGCTCGGAGTCTGAAGCCGTCAGGCCGACTTTTGAAGAGCCCTGCTCGGGGGTTCGGCAAATCTTGACCGCTGACCCGGCAGTAGCCTACCTTGGTCAGTTCGTGCGAGTGCGGACAGGGCGGGGAACGTATTCAGTGAAACTCTCCGGTGCGGAGATCGTCATCCAGTTTCTCCAGGACGAGGGGGTCGAGTACCTGTTCGGGTACCCGGGCGGGGCGGTGCTCCACATCTACGACGCCATCTACAAGCAGGACGACGTCAAGCACATCCTGGTGCGTCACGAGCAGGGCGCGACCCACATGGCGGACGGCTACTCCCGCGCCACCGGCAAGCCCGGCGTGGTGCTGGTGACCTCCGGCCCGGGCGCCACCAACGCGGTCACCGGCATCGCCACCGCCCACATGGATTCCATCCCCCTGGTCGTGATCACCGGACAGGTGCCGACCCACGCGATCGGGATGGACGCCTTCCAGGAGGTGGACTGCGTGGGCATCACCCGGCCCTGCGTGAAGCACAACTACCTCGTCAAGGATGTCAACGAGCTCGCCGGGACCCTCAAGAAGGCCTTTCACGTCGCCACCTCCGGGAGGCCGGGGCCGGTGGTGATCGACATTCCCAAGGACGTCACGCATCCCGACATCAAGATCCCCTACGAGTACCCGCGCGAGGTCAGGATGCGCAGCTACAACCCGGTGCAGAGGGGCCACACCGGGCAGATGAAGAGAGCGCTCGACCTGATCCTCTCCGCCGAGCGGCCCATGATCTACACGGGCGGCGGCGTGGTGCTGGACGACGCTTCGGAAGAGCTCCGCACCTTCGCGCGCGCTCTCGGGTATCCCGTCACCAACACCCTGATGGGGCTCGGCGCCTTTCCCGGCACCGACTCCCAGTTCGTCGGCATGCTCGGCATGCACGGCACCTACGAGGCCAACATGGCGATGCACCATTGCGATGTGCTGGTCGGCATCGGGGCCCGCTTCGACGACCGGGTGGTGGGAGACGTGAAGAAGTTCTGCCCCCACGCGAAGATCGTGCACATCGACATCGATCCCTCTTCGATCTCGAAGACCGTGAAGGTCCATGTGCCGATCGTGGGGCCGGTGGGCAGCGTTCTCCGGGAAATGAACGCGATGCTCTCCTCGACCAACCGCCGGCCCGACGCCGGGGCGCTGGATGCCTGGTGGCGGCAGATCCGGGACTGGCAGGCTGTCGACTGCCTGCGCTACGAGCACTCCGACACCCACATCAAGCCCCAGTACGTCCTGCAGAAGCTCTACGAGGTCACCGGGGGCGACGCGTACGTCACCTCCGATGTCGGCCAACATCAGATGTGGGCGGCGCAGTTCTACCCCTTCGACAAGCCCCGGCGCTGGATCAATTCGGGGGGACTCGGGACGATGGGTTTCGGACTGCCCGCCGCGATGGGGGTGCAGTTCGCCTACCCCGATGCGACGGTGGCCTGCGTGACCGGCGAAGGCAGCATCGTGATGTGCATCCAGGAGCTCTCCACTGCGAAGCAGTACGGTCTGCCCGTCAAGGTGGTCAACCTCAACAACCGCTATCTCGGCATGGTCCGGCAGTGGCAGGAGTTCATGTACGAGAGCCGCGAGTCGCACTCCTACCTCGACTCCCTCCCCGACTTCGCCGCGCTGGCGGAGAGCTTCGGGCACGTAGGGCTCACCATCGAGAGCCCCGGCGATGTCGAAGGCGCCCTGAAGGAGGCATTCGGCATGAAGGACCGTCTCGTGTTCATGGACTTCATCACCGACCCCACCGAGAACGTCTTTCCCATGATGCTGCAGGGCAAGGGACACCACGAGATGCTCCTCTCGGAGATGTGCCGGGGCCGCGAGCTCGCCTGAGGCGAGCACGGCCGCAGGTCCGGGAAGGAAGGGCGTCACATGCGCCACATCATTTCCCTGCTGCTGGAGAACGAGCCCGGGGCCCTGTGCCGGGTCTCGAACCTGTTCTCCGCCCGCGGCTACAACATCGAGTCGCTCAGCGTCGCCGCTACCGAGGACGCGAGCGTGTCGCGAATGACGCTGGTCACCGCCGGCTCCGACGCGGTCATCGAACAGATCACGAAGCAGTTGAACAAGCTGGTGGACGTCGTGCGCCTCATCGACATCACCGAGTCCGCACACGTCGCGCGCGAGATGATGCTCATCAAGGTCCGCGCGACGGGAGCCGGGCGCGAAGAGATCAAACGCCTCTGCGACATCTTTCGCGGGCGGATCCTGGACGTGACGGGGACGACCTACATCATCGAGCTCATCGGCGACAGCGCCAAGATCGACGCGTTCATCGAAACCGTGGACCGCCACCTCATCCTCGAAGTGGTGCGTTCGGGCTCCATGGGCATCGGCCGCGGGGAGAAGATGCTGCGGGTCTGAGAAACGCGATCGACGCCCCGGACCGGCTCCGCTTCCGGCGGGGCGGCGTCGGGTGAATCGGGTTGACACACCGCACACGCGGCGGGACCGTGCCGTCTCGGATGCGGACCCGGTGCCGGCCGTTGCGGGCGTGTTCCCGCGGGACGAGAGCCGCGTGGGGAGCGCCGGCCTGCTGATAGAATCCGGAGCAGACGGTACGACCGATGTCGGGGGTGTGCGATGGGAGGGGAACGCCGCGAGAAGGTCGCAGAAATCGTCAGAGAGACACTGGAAGAGCGCTTCGCCGACGATCTCGTGTTCGAGCCCATTCTGGTCATGCCGGCGGTCGACGAGTACGGCGACGGCGAGGGTGAGACGTATCTTCAGATCGTGATCGTCTTCGATGGCGATCAGAAACTTCTCGATCCCGGCTGGACGTCCGGGCTGATCAGACGGATTCGTCCGAAGCTGATCGAGGCCGGAGTGGAGGAGTTCCCCAGCCCCTCGTTCATCGCGAAGGCCGAATGGCCGCGCCTGGAGCGGAAGCTGCACCTTGCAGGCGCTTGACTTCGTCCGGACGGCGAGAAAACTGGCCGAACCGGGGGCTGCGGGACGCCCTCTGGAAACGGACCTTCGCCGGGCAGTCAGTACTGCGTACTACGCGCTCTTTCACTGCCTGGCGACCTGTTGCGCCGACATGCTCGCCGGAAGCGCCCGCGCCGCTCGCAGCCGGCCGGCCTGGCGCCGACCGGCTCCGGTCTTCGTGTCCCCGGTCATGGCCTTCACCGGCGGGAACCCACTACAATTCGCGGATGCGCACCCCCCCGCCCTTGAAGCAGCGGCGCGGCATTTTCCTCCTGCCGAACCTGTTCACCACCGCGGCGCTCTTCGCGGGCTTCTATGCCATCGTTGCCGCGATGGGGGGCCGCTTCGAGGCGTCGGCGCTCGCGATCTACATCGCGATGGTGCTCGACGGCCTGGACGGTCGCATTGCCCGGATGACGAACACCCAGAGCGCGTTCGGGGCGGAGTACGACAGCCTCGCCGACGTCGTGTCCTTCGGCATCGCCCCCGCCCTGATCGCCTACGAGTGGTCGCTCGCGGCGATGGGCAAGGTGGGTTGGCTCGCCGCCTTCTTCTACGCGGCGGCCACCGCCCTTCGCCTCGCCCGTTTCAACACCCAGATCGGCACCGCCGACAAGCGCTACTTCCAGGGCCTGCCCTGCCCGGCGGCGGCGGCGGTGATCGCAGGCCTGGTCTGGCTCGCCACCGATCTCGGGGTCGAGGGCCCGGAGCTCGCGACGCTCGCGTGCACGGCCTGCCTGCTCTGCGGCGTGCTCATGGTGAGCAATGTCCGCTACTCGAGCTTCAAGGACTTCAACCTCCGGGGGCGGGTGCCCTTCGTGGCCCTGCTGCTCGTGGTCGCGGTGTTCGTGTTCGTCTCCAGCGACCCTCCCCTCGTGCTCTTCTCCGCCTCGGCGCTCTACGCCCTTCACGGCCCGGTGCTCACGCTCGTCGGGCGCCATCGCCGGAGGGCGGCGAGGCGCGCCGGTGCCCTGTCCAAGGGTGAGCGCGTCAAGTAGCGAGGCCGGGTCGCCAGCGCAGGTGCGGGACCGGCGGCGCCGGCGCTACCTGCACGCCATGGGCATCACGCTCTGGGTGTCGCGGGACGCTTCGACGCCCTCCCGCGCCGGGGAGGCGGTGCCCGGCGGTGGCGAGGAAGCGCTCGCCGATCCCGCGGGTGCGGACCTCGGGAGCCTGCGCCGGATGGTGGCGGGCTGCACCCGCTGCCCCCTGCACCGGGGCCGGACGCAGACCGTCTTCGGCGTGGGCCCGCAGCCCGCCCCCTTCATGGTCATCGGCGAAGGACCGGGGGCGCAGGAGGACGCGCGGGGCGAGCCCTTCGTCGGGCGCGCCGGGCGTCTGCTCGACGCCATGCTCTACGCGTTGGGGACGCCGCGCGAGGAAGTCTATATCGCCAACATCGTGAAGTGCCGGCCTCCGAAGAACCGGGACCCGCGTCCCGAGGAGGTGGCGAGCTGCGCAGCCTGGCTGCGCCGGCAGATAGAGCTGGTCCGGCCCCGGGCGATCCTCGCGGTCGGGCGCGTGGCGGCCCAGAACCTGCTCTCGTCGAAGCTGCCCCTGGGACGGCTCCGCGGTGCCCGCCACGCCTGCGGTACCCCGCCGGTGCCGGTCGTCGTCACCTACCATCCCGCGTACCTCCTGCGCTCTCCGCACGACAAGGACAAGGCCTGGCAGGACCTGAAGCGGCTGCGCACCCTGATCGGGACTTGAACGCGCCCCCTCGTCCCGGCTGCGGCCCCGCCAGGGGACCGAGTGCGCCCGCCCGCCGGCGAGCACGAGACGACCCGCCCGCCCGCCGGAGGGGTCGCAGTGTCCCGACTGAGCTCGGGAATGCGCCGCCCGGCGGTCGACAGCCAGGCTTCGTACGCCATCAGGTCGGGACTTGAACGCGCTCCCCCGCCCCGGCCCCTCCGCATCGCGTGGAGCCGCGCGATGAACCCGGTGCGGGGGCCGGCCTCTCATCGCATCCGGCCCATGCGCGAGAGCGATCTCGACGCGGTCCATGCCATCGAGTTCGGGGCCAATGCCTTCCCGTGGTCCCGGAACATATTCTCGGACTGCCTGCGCGCCGGCCACGCCTGCTCGGTCCTGGTGCGCGAGGGCGTAGTGGACGCGTTCGGCATCCTGGAGGTCCGGGGGGTGGAGTCGCGAGTGCTGAACCTCTGCGTGCGGCGGCCGGTGCAGGGGCAGGGCCTGGGGAGAATGCTCCTCGTCTCGATCATCGACGCGGCGCGCGGTCGCGGCGCCGACACCCTCACCCTCGAAGTCCGCGTTACGAACCGGAGCGCGAGACGTCTCTACCGGAGCCTGGGCTTCCACGAGGTCGGACTGCGCCCCGGCTACTATCCGGCCGCGCGCGGCCGCGAAGACGCCCTGATTCTCGCCCGGCACCTCGGGATCACGGGCTCGCCACGGTGGTCCGCCTTGCCGGGACGGAGCTTCCTGCCCGGGTAGGCGGGGGAGGGGGCGAATTCGAGGGGGTGGGGGAGCCGGCGAAGACTCGGGGCGGCCGGTCCCGGGCCGGACCGTCTCGAACCACTGCGCCGGCGACGCGGGCCGGCGGATCATCCGTCCAGGATGTCCTTCAGTGTCCTGCCCACAGACGTTGCGTCCGCCCGCGTTCCGAGCTCCGGCGGAACGAACAGAGGACTGCCCGGCGACCACAGCTCCACGCTCTCGGCGTGTTCCTCGAAGTACTCCGGGTCGGTGGTCACCCGCAGGCGCTCGGTCATGCCGGGAGCCAGCAGGCCGTACTCCCGACGTCCCATGGGCTGGACATCGGTCCCCGGCGGCATCACGTCGGGCCTCCCGACAATCCGGTCGAGGTCGTCCATGGTGACGGACGACGGAGCGCGCGCCGGCAGGGCGAGGTCGCTCTCCGTGACCGCGTCGATGTCGAAGCCGCTCCCCTCGGCTTCGCGTGCCTGTCGTTCGATCGCGTCCACGAGGCTGGCGCGTTCCCGCCCATCGCGATCTTCCCCGGACAGCACGCTCTGCGAGATCGTCCGCGGCAATCGGGCCAGAATGGGCTGCAAGCGGCCGACCACGGACTCGAACAGGCCGATGCGGGTCCTGAGGGCCCGGTAGACGTCGCTTTCGACCGTGCCCTCGTAGTGCAGGTTGACGATGCGGATGACCCGGTTCTGCTGGCCCAGCCGGTCGATACGTCCGATGCGCTGCTCCACCCGCATGGGGTTCCACGGCATGTCGTAATTGATCAAGGCGCCGCAGAACTGGAAGTTCAGACCCTCGGCGGCGGCGTCGGTGCAGAGAAAGACATCGGCCTCGCGGTCGCGGAAGCGCCGCCGGGCGTCGTCGCGGCCGATCCGGCGCCATGAGCCGTCCGCGGCGGGTACTTCCCCACCGCGTCCCGAGAAGCACATCAACCTCGCAGCGGAGTCCCGTAGAAGTCTCCCGCGCAGAAAGTCCATGGTGTCGGTGTATTGCGTGAAGACCATCACTTGACCGTAGTCGTTCCGGCGCAGCTCGTGGAGCGTACTCTTCAGGCCCGCGAGCTTGCTGTCCGGCGGCAGACGGCCGATACGGTCGAGGAGGCTTTCGATGTCGGCTCTCTCTTCGGCGGCGAGGGCTTCGCGTTGCAGCTCTGCAACCTCGTCGGTATCCACAATGTCGTCCACCGCTTCATCGTCCGGGGCGTTTTCGGCAAGGCCCGCCAATTGCACCGGTCCACCGCCGGCCATGGCGTCGCGACGTTTCCGGAGCGTCTCGTGCAGGGCTCTGAAACTGCTGGCGAGTCGGCGGCGGTAGATGGTCATCACGAATCCCACTGCCGTGCGTTCCCTGGCGCCGGCCTGGTTGTAGGTGCTCGCGATGTAGTCCTCGACCGTGTCGTAGAGCGCCCGCTCTGCCGCCGTCATCTCGAGGAAGCGATCCTCGACCCGGCGTTCGGCGATGGGGGTGGCCAACAGACCCACCTTGAAGTACCGTCGCAGAAGCTCGCGGGTGTGCCGCGAGACCAGACGGCGCAGCGGCGTGCGCTCCCGCATGATCGCGATCGCCGCCCGGCGCTCCGTCGTTTCCAACTGACGGCGCGGAATGCTGGCGCCATCGCGCAACGCACGCAGAACCTTGTTCGTCCCGAGGCGCGACAGCTTGGCGAGGCGTTGCGCGTCTTCCGTCTCGACCTCGCCGTAGCTGCGTTCGGCCGATCGAAACAACCGGGCCAGGCGGTCCAGCGCCTCCGGCGAGGGGCTCGGCTGCTCGAGGTCGTCGAAGAACCCGAGAAACGCCCGGGCGTTCCACTCCGGCGGCAGACCGAGCAGATCCAACAGGTCCCAGACCTCGATGGGATGTACCTGCATCGGCGTCGCCGTCAGCAGAATCAGCCCCCGGGTACGGTGCTTCAATCCCTGCATCAGCCGGAGAAGCCCGTTCGGCCCGCCCTCGCGCCGGCTTCCGGCGCCGCGTCGCCGGGCATGGTGCGCTTCGTCGAGCACCACCAGGTCCCACGCTTCGGCTTCCTCCACGAGGGCCGAAGCGCGGTCGAGCCGGCGCATCAGGTGACTCGACGCGATCACCGCGGGTTCGCGATGCCAGCGCTCACGGCCGACCTCGACGGCGTTGTGTCCGCGCAATGCCGGGGAAGGGTAGCGGACGAGCTTGCCCCCGTCGTAGATCGGCCAGTTGAGGTTGAACTTCTCGCGCAGCTCGATCTGCCATTGTGCGAGGACCGCCTTGGGTGCCAGGACCAGGATCCGGTTGGCGCGCCCCGCGAGCCATGCCTGCCGCAGCAGCATCCCCGCCTGGATGGTCTTGCCGAGACCGACTTCGTCGGCGATCAGCAGCCTGGGCGGCCAATTGCGGTAGAGGCGCTCGAAAGCTCTGACCTGATGCGGCCAGGGGGTGACCGCTGAGGTCGCTTCGCCCACTCGCTCGCCGCCCTCCGGCAGCGAGGGCGCATGCCGGATAAAGGACCAGACGCGGCTGCGGAGGTCGCCGGGTAACGGCGCGGCCGGTGGCTCGGGTCGCGTCGCCTCCGCCTCCGGCTTCTCCCGTGGAACCCTTGCGGATGACGCCTCGGGCATCTCGGCGAGGCGCGCGGGCTTGTCGCTCGCCGGCATGAAGCGCATCAGATCCCGGCGCGCGGCATCGGGCACGTCGAGCACGATCACGCGCCGCGCCTTGCCGGCCCAGATGCGCGCGAAGTTGGCCTCCTCGCCGTCGACCCGTTCCGGCTCCGGCCCCCAGCTCGCATAGACGCTGATGCTCTCCCAGTTGTGCCGCCAGCCGGCGGCGGTCTCGTTCAGACTGCCGGTCCACGCGATCCTGTCGCCGGCCCGGTCCTCGATGATGCCGGCCTTCTCGTGAAAGATGCCGTCCGAGGGGATCGGCTCGTTGTCGACGTTGCAGGGAACGGCGACCTTCACGTCGAGAGAGCCGCGCGCCACCATCCAGGCCAGCAGCTCCAGCGCGTCGGCGGAGGCGGGATCCGGCGGGGCGAGGGGAAGGAGGGCCAAACGCCGCTCGACGAGAGTGCGAAGCTGCTCGCCTCTCTCCACCGCCTCGACTTCGGGCGGCTCCAGGGTGCAGCCGACGACGAGGCGCATGCGGCCGCCGTTGTGGACCAGCCCTTCGATGCCCCGCGCCGCCAGGGTCAGGGCGCGGGCATTGAAGTACCCGGTCAGCCGGTCGTAGCGCTCCGCGTTCTCCAGCGCGGGAACGTAGAACAGCTCGACGAGATCGCCGTCATCCGGGGTGTACTTGAGACGCCACGCGCGCTCGCGGAGCATGGTCAGCTATCAGCAGCTTGCCAGAGCCTGAGCTGCTCGGGCTCGTCGATGTCGTCGCGGTAGGCGAGGCGGGCCAAGTCCCAGAGCGCCGCAAAGTCGCTTCCCGAACCCGCCACATCGCCCTCGAGCTCGATGCCGGTGAAGGTCCCGGAAACGGGCAGGACCTCGAGGACGGCTTCGAGCGCCGCGAAGAAGCGCGGGTCCTGATCCACCCGCGCGGCGGCGAGCACTTCGCGGGCCGCGGCGAGTGTTCGCATGCGCGCCATGTTGGCGGCATGGTGGATGGCGTCGATCATGCCGCGCGACCCGTCCGCCGGCCCCAGCGCCCCCTTGGCGGCGCGGCGTGCGCTGTCCCAGAGGCGGATGTCGCTGCCCTTCTTCTCCGCGAGCCGGCCCACGATGTCGCCGTCCAGATCAACGCCGACCGCGCGGGCGAGCCGGAGTGCCTCGTCATAGGCGAAGGCCGGTGCCCGGAAGGCGTCCCACGCCAGCACGAAGAACGCGGTCGCCGTATCGAGGTCGGCGCCGGCCTTCAGATGGGTCAACTGCTCCAATCGCCAGCGCTTGACCTCGCGCCGCGCGGCGTCGAGCGCATCCTCCGGCGTGGCCGCGTAGGGATCCCATTCATCCTTGAGCAGGACTGCCTGGCGCCGCCGCCGGCGTTCCTCCGGGATCTCCCGCGGCGTGCCCCGCTTCAACGGCCAGTGGCGCGAGAACTCTTCCAACGCCGGGCCGAAGGAGGCGAGATAGAGATCGACCCCGGCGATTCCGGCGTTCTGGAACTCCTCCACCCGTGTCCGCACTGCCCGGGCAACCATTGGTTCCACGTCCTCCCAATAGCGGTCGCCTCCCCCCTCCGGATCGCCGAAACGCGGGCGGCAGACCAGGAAGATGGTGCTGTTGGCCGCGGCCTTGTTCCTGATGTGCAAGCTGCCTTCGGCCTCGGTGTTGATCGGCCATGACGCGGTGACGGCGAAGCCCGCTTCCATCAGCCCCTTGGTGAGCGCGTCCCAGGCGCCGGTCGCCTTGTGGGTGAACATCAGGGTCATGATCCCACCGTGCCTCAGGACCCGGCGGCACTCGGCGAAGATCGATGCCATCCGTTCCTGGTAGTCCCGCCCCGCGAGCGCTCTCGCGCCCTTCTCTCCCCGGAACCGCGCCGGGTTGGCGACCGCCTCGTTGTCCTTGTCGGTCAGGTGACGGCGGAACAGCTCGGGGAAGACGTGGCCGGCGGTGCGCTTGAGCCAGACGTAGAAGAAGTCCGACAGCTCGGCGTACATGACGTTGTCATAGTAGGGCGGGTCCATGACCACCGCGTCGATGGCGCCGTCCTCAATGTGGTCGAGACTGTCGCCCGGCTTGCAGGTGATGGTGATCGGCGGCGGTGCATGGGGTTCCACGCTTGTGCCGTCGAACAGACCGCCGGCCACCCTGCTCACTTCCGGGCGGACCAGAGCGACGAGTTCGTCGATGCATTTGGTGGTCTTTTCTGTGGCCCAGTCGTACCCCACCCCGGTGACCAGCGGCGCCATTTCGGCGTAGGACCAGACAAAGGCAAAGTCGTGCCGATCAAAGACCGAGCGCACCCGACCGGTCGTGTTGTCCCAACGTCCGGCTCGATTGTTGTAGTTCAGCAGCGTATCGAGCGTCAGCGCCAAGTACCCATAGGCCGCCTTCCGGGCCTCGTCGAGCCGGCCCGCGGCCCGGTCGGCGTTCAGCATCTCCTGGAAGACCTCGACGCTGGTGCAGTGGCAGAGAAGCTGGCGGGACGAGAACAAGTCGCGCCAATACTGCATTCCGTAGCGTTGTGGTTCGGTCGTCTTGTTGCCATCGGGGATTCTCTCGCTCGGCACGATGTTGAAGGCTTCCCACTCAGGTAGCTTATCATCGAGCCGCGCTTGGACCTCGGCGCTGTTGTCGTCCTCCGGCCGCGGCGCCCGATAGCCGCGCACCCATTTGTCTTTCCCGCGTCGTCCGGATTTCAGTATCTTGGGGATACGCTTCTTGTAGACGACGGCATACAGTTGCTCGCCCATCTTCCCGGCTTGCGCCTGCTCTTTGATCGCATCCCCGTCGATCACCGCCCGCAGTCGGGAAACGGGCACGTTCCGTCGCCGCGCGACACCGTGCCGGGCGACTGCTCCCTGGTGGATTCGACGATCTCGAACGAGCAGATTCGGCCGTCCGAACCCGGCCCGCCCCCAAGCTCCGGCTTCAGCCGCACACCGGTTCCGCCCGGCGCCAGACGCCAGTTCGGCGATAGTGGCACGAGCCCCTCGCAATAGGGGCAGGCGACGGTGCGCGCCCAAAGATAACCGTCGGGTCGGGTGTCCTCCTCGGGTTCATCTGGGAATGCTCCGACAAGACGTTCACGAACTATCGCGGTGAGCTCGGTTCCAAGCTCTGCAAAGATGCTCCTGACGGCAATGCCGTGCTTGGCGGGCCATTCGATCGTCGCCCGCTCGATCAATGCCGCGACCGGGTTCAACTCGTTGGCCATTGTTTGAAACCCGAGGCGAGCGGTCTCGAACGGTACGCTGCCGCCACCGGCGGTCGGATCGAGAACAACGGATCCTTTCACCGCGTTCTTGGTGAGCCAGGTTTTGTCTTGATTGTCCGGCGTAAAGCCGAACGCGCGCGGGTATCCATAGGCGTCGGCGCCAAGGCGTTCGCCCTTGCGGCTCGCGATGGCGATCCGTTTCTTCGCCGCGACCGGATCCCCATGAATCCCGAGTACGTGCAGGAACCGCTCCCGGTCCGCGTCCGCCGGCAGCAGCGAGGCGAGCACCGCCGCCCGAGAGGCCACCAGCGGCCGCCGCGCCCACCAGACGTGGAGTCGGTTCGGAGCGGGGAACGGTGTCATCGGCGTCCGCTCGCGCGTACTCTCAATCCCGAGCGGCGCGATCGGCAGCCAGCGTTCGATCAGGCGCGTGTCAGACATCGGTTCAGATCCACGCTCGCGGATCGGCCGCCAGGATGCTCTCGCCCAGCGGAGCGAAGTACGAGCGGCTGGTGGTGAAGAACCCCGGAAGGTTGCCGTCAACATCGGGCAACAGCTCCATGCGCGCAGCGTTTGTCATCAATTGCGGGTCGTCATGGTATTGTCGCCAGTTGTCGTTCAGTGCCCGCCAGCGCTTTTCCCGAGCCAAGCGCAAGCGTTCGACGTTCAAGCCCAGGATTGCGATGGTCCGGTTCACCTTGCCGGCATCGACGTCTTCAGCGGCACAGGCCTCCTGGTCCGCCTCGATCCGGCCGTCCGGGCGCACGCGCGTCAGCGAGGGCAGGGCCGGCAAGCTCCTGGGTTCGATGAAATCCCCGTTCCTCGAATCGCCCTTGGCTTCGCCGCAAGTGCGGTTTCGCTTCACCGGCGGACGCCGGCGATCGTCGTCGTCCGTGACCGAGGTTCCGCCCTTGCAGCAGGCGATCAGGTTTGCGGCGTCGAGGGCGCGCGCCGCGCCTCGCTGCGGATCGCTCTGCGGAACCACATGCTCCACTTGCCTGTCCTGTTCGGTAACGTCGATCTCGCAGTACCCACAGAGCCCGTGTTGGAGCGTCTGGAGAGTCTCGATGAGTTCTCGGTAGGCCGCGCCTGCCCAGTGGCTTCGGAATCCCTCCCAACTTGCCATAGCACCTTCGCAATCGAGATAGTCGGCGAGACCGGGAGTGGGCTCGTCCAACGTCCGTATGCGCTTCACCGGGACTTGCCCATGCTCTCGAGCAGTTTGCGCCGCCTGATCTCCACATCGGCTCGATCCAGCGCGGGATCGCGCGCGGAGAGCTTGTCGAGCTTTCGTCGCAGCTTCCCGGCCTCGGGTGTTTCGCCCTTGCCGTCGGCTACGAGGTCCATGTAACGTTCCAGCTTCTTCGCGAACTCATTGCCGCCCGGCCGCTCGCCCACCCCCATCACCGTCGCGAGCACGTCGCCGGCTTCCGCGCCATAGGTCGGCGCCGAGGCCGCTTCGACGACAATGCCCCCGTTCTCCCGCCGGAGCTCGAAGACATGTTCCGGCTCGACGGTGGTCAGCACCTGCGGGCTGTGAGTGGACACGACAAATTGCGCGTTCGGGAAGGTCCGCGCGAGGTCCGCAAGAACCCTTTGCTGCCACGACGGGTGCAGATGCAGCTCGACTTCGTCGATCAACACGACCGCTTCGGACTGGAGAGGATCGTCGAGATGGGGATTCCCCTGGGCCATCCGGCGCGCGAGGTCGGCCGCGAGTGCGAGCATGATGCGGTAGCCGCCGCTCAACTGATCGATCGAGAGCTCTTCCGGCTTGCCATCCTTCCCCCCGACGGAGACGACGAAACGGAGCGGGCGGAGCTCGATCCGGGGTTCGGACACTTCAGGCACCATGGATTCGATCGCCTTGCGCACGGCTGTCAAGTCCTCGAGCCGATAGCTGAAATCGCCTCGTTCTTTCTGCGACCTCAGCTCCTCGTTTTCCCTGGCGTAGAACCACTTGAAGAAGTCCCGGAAGTCGGTTCGGACGGAGAGCGCGCCTTCCAGCGCCGCGTAGCGCGGGAACTCGGTCTTGAATCCTCTCCGGCGTTGCGGTTGGTCGAACACCGCGCGGTCGGTGTCGTAGAAGGCAACGATGGGCAGGGCGAGCGGTCCGGTCTCCTCCCGGTCCGCCTGGACGACGGCATCGATCGCTTCCCTCAAGTCTCGCCGGGCGTTCTTTCTCCGCGGTCCGCGCATCCGCCGGTCCCACGAAATCCCGTCGATGGTGGTCAGACCGACACGCAAGGTCCGCGAGCCGCGCAGGTCCGTCTTGCGAAAGTCGATACCCACGACCTCGGGCAGAAGCTTGGGGATGCTGCCGAGACCCGTCGCGATCGCGCTCAGGACACTGGTTTTGCCGTGCGCATTGTCGCCATGAAACACCGTCAAGGAAGAGTTCGGTCGATTTTAGATAGGCTGCATCGACTTCATCTGGCGAGAGTT
>CAYFYD010000014.1:0-19421 GCA_964347195.1 uncultured Ectothiorhodospiraceae bacterium | reverse complement strand
CGGCTGCGGATCCGCCAGGGGACCGAGTGCGGAAGCCCGCCGGCGAGCACGAGAGAACCCGCCCGCCGGAGGGGTGCAGTGTTCCGGCTGAGCTCGGGGATGCGCGGCCCGGCGGTCGAAAGCTGAGCTTCGTACGTAATCAGGCGCGGGAATGACTTCGGGAACGCATTACGCGGGGGCGCAAAGCCCGGAACGGATCGTTGCGCCGATGGATTCCCGCTTCCGCGGGAATGACGTCAGAAACGCCAATGCCGTCATCCCCCGCGAACTGATCTGTCCCTCCATGGTCGGCATAATCGGTCGGGTCATTCCCGCGCAACTCTTGCCGTCATTCCCGCGGAAGCGGGAATCCATCGGCGCACGGCGGCCGTCCGGGCGACGAAGCGAGTCATTCCCGCGCAAAACCTGCCCCCAGCGAAAGCGGGGAGCGGGAATCCACGCATGTCGTTGGACGAGGTCCGGCCACCTGGAGGCTTCCACGGAGCCCGCAGACTGCCGTGACAGCACCGATGGAGAGTGCTCCGGTCCATCCGGAGCGGATGCTCAACCAGCGTGAGATGGCCCTGGGCCGTTATCCTTGACCGATTGCCAAGGACGACCGGGCCATGCTGGCGGAGCGCGAGCGCACCTTTCTCCTCGGCCAACGGGTCGCGCGGCTCGCAAGCGCCGACGCCCGGGGCGAGCCCCACGTGGTGCCGGTATGCTTCGCGGTCTCCGGGGAGTCCGTGTACATCACCGTCGACGAGAAGCCCAAGCGCGAACCCGGACGCCCGCTGAAACGGATCCGCAACCTGGTAGAGAATCCCGCCGTCGCGCTCGTGGCCGATCACTACGAAGAGGACTGGCGGCGCCTCGCCTGGGTGATGCTGCGCGGCCGGGCCGAGATCCTGCACGAAGGAGAAGAGCACGACCGGGCGCAGGACCTCCTGCGCGCGCGTTATCCCCAGTACCGGAAGATGTCCCTCGCGGCGCTGCCGGTGATTGCGGTCCGGATCGCGCGGGTCGCGAGCTGGGGCGACCTCGAAGCGTCGCGGGCGGCCCTGGCGCCGCCGGAGGGGGCCGGGAGGTGAGCGCAACCGCGCCCGTCTCCGCGTTGCTGCCGGTCAAGGACCTGGACGACGCCAAGCAGCGCCTCTCTCCTCTGCTCGACGCGAAGGAGAGACGCCTGCTCTTCACCGCGATGTTCGAGGATGTGCTCGAGGCGCTCGCCGGCGCGGCGTCGATCGCGGAGGTCCTGGTGGTCACCCGCCACCGCGATGCCCGCGCGCTCGCGGAGCGCTACGGCGCGAGCACCCTGGGCGAGGCCCGGAACCTCGGCCAGACCAGCGCGGTGACCCTGGGGACGCGCTCCCTGAGCGCCCGCGGAGCGGCGGGGATGATCGCGGTGCCCGCCGACATTCCCCTCGTGCGGTCGGAGGACATCGATGCGCTGCTCGCCGCGCACCCCCCCGCGCCTTCGGTCACCATCGCCCCGGCCGGGGACGATCTCGGCTCGAACGCGGTGGCCTGCTCCCCGCCGGGGGTGCTGCCCTTGCGCTTCGGCGAGAACAGCTTCCGTCCCCACCTCGCCCGCGCCCGCGCCCTCGGGATAGAGCCCGGTGTGGTCCGCCGGCCGCGCCTCGCCCTCGACATCGACACCCCCGCCGACTTGCGCGCCTTCGCCGCCCGGGCCTCGCCCACGCGCGCCTACCGCTATCTCGAGGAATCCGGCATCCTCCCGCGCCTCCAGCCCGCCGCCGCCGCGAACCATGACGACTGAGTTCCTTCCTCCGCGCGATCGGCTCACCGTGCACTTCGCGCATGTCGCCTATCGCCTCGCCGAACGCTTCGCCCGGCGGGAGACCGGCATCCGCCACTTCCAGACCTGGAACACGGAAGACACCTTCCGGAGATGCGGAGAAGGCGATGTGCTGGTGCTCTCCGGCTTCTGGGACGACGCCATGCTCGAACGCGCAGCGCGCCTTCGCTTCATCCAGGTCTGCGCGGCCGGGTACGAGCGCTTCGATCTCCGGGGCCTCCGCGCGGCGGGAGTGCGCTTGGCGAATGGCCGGGGAGTCAACACCAACGCGGTGGCCGAGCACGCGATGGCCCTGATGCTCGCCCTCGTCCGGCACATTCACACCGGGCGCGACCACCAGCGCGCGAGACACTGGCGCGGGATGGTGTCGCAACTCGACGAGCGCGAGGACGAGCTCTCCGGCAAGCACCTGCTCATCTATGGGCTCGGCGGCATCGGCGCCCGGCTGGCGGCGCTCGCCCGCGCCTTCGACATGCGCGTCATCGGCATCAAGCGCGACCCCCGGGTGCGCGCGGATGGCGCCGACGAAGTGCATCCCCCCGCCGACCTCCTCGCCCTCCTCCCCGAAGCCGACTTCGTCGCCCTCACCTGCCCCCTCAGCGAGGACACCCGTGGGGTGATCGGCACGCCGGCCCTGAAGGCGATGAAGCGGAGCGCCTTTCTCGTCAACGTCGCGCGCGGCGGATGCGTCGACGAGGCGGCGCTCATCGCGGCCCTGCGCGACGGCGGGATCGCGGGCGCGGGCATCGACGTCACGAGGGACGAACCCCTCGCCCCCGACTCGCCCCTCTGGGAGCTCGAGAACGTCGTGCTCACCCCGCACACCGCGGGCGAGACCCGCCGCTACGAGGACAACGTCATCGACATCCTGCTCGAGAACCTCGATCGCCTGTGGCGCGGAGAGGAGCCCCTGCGCAACGGCATCGTCTGAAGCGGGGCGGGCCGAAGCCCAGAGGAAAGCGGTACGGGGACTCGCGCCCCCCGAAGCACTCCGAAAGCCATCCGGGGTGGAGGATCACCGCACGGCGGGAGAAGGAGCTCCGGCAATGGATTCCCGCTTCCGCGGGAATCCAGGAAAAACAGCATGTTACGGAGTGCTCCCGGCAAGCTGTCGACGGCGCCCGGCCGCGTCACATCTTTGCGCCGAGTCGGCCCGCGACGATGAGACCACCACCCCGGCCTGACGCAACCGGGGCGCACTCGTGGCGCACCGGGTCTTGCTGCCCGCGCGGTGCTGCGGCATCTTGGTCGGAGACATCATGCGAACCGGGAGCCGGAACCCGTGGCGCTCGCAGCCTCATCGGAGCGTCGCGGACGACGGCTCATCCGCAGCACACCCGTGGAATTCATGGCATGACGCCGAGCGAGTTCATTAGCCGAGGACGGGGTCGAAGTCGTCAGAGCGTGTCGAGCACCGACGCGGCGAGGGACGCTCCCCAGTCGTCGCCGACGCGCTGCGCTTCCTCGCGGAGCCACTGCGTCAGGCGGGCGGTCTTCTCCGTCTGATCCGGGTAGTGCGTGTACTGGTTGAAGAAATCCGGCCGGGGCGCCCCGAACAGGTTCAGCTCTTCCTCCGGGTCCCGCTCGAGGTCGAAGAGCGCGTGGTTGCCGTGCTCGCTCAGGATGAGCTTGGCTCCGGGCGTCCACAGCGCCCGCTGCCGGTCCCACTCCCCGTCCGGAGAGCGATGGGAGCGTGAATTGGCCGGATAGCCGCCCACCGACATGAGGCGATCCCACGTCGCGAAGCTCCGGAAGTCCTCGGTGTTCTGCACGTAGTAGCGCTCACCACCCTGCCCGCCCGCTTTCTGGATCAGGGGGCGCAGGGACTTGCCGTGGAGGTAGTCGGGGATCTCCCCGCCCGCACAATCGAGGAGGGTGGGAGCGATGTCCTGCAGGCCGACCGCACCCCCCGGCGTTCTACCCGGCACGAGGCGGCCCGGCCAGGACGCGATGAGGGGGACGCGGATCGAGTCGTCGTGGCCGGTGCTCTTGTTGTTCCTGGCCCGGTAGTTGAAGTGCTCGCCGTGATCGCTCGTGTAGATCACGAGCGTGTCGTCGCGCGCGCCGATGTCTTCGAGCGTACTCAGAATCTCGCCGACGCAGCGGTCGAGGGCGGTGACCGAAGCGTAGTATCCGGGCCGGAAGATCCCCTTGCCCCGGTAGAGCTGCATGTCCCGTTCCGGCGCGGTATAGGGTTCGTGCGGGGGGCGATAGGCCTGTACGAGGAAGAAGAGGCGCCGCTCGCCGCGCAGCCCCCGCAGGAAGTCGATCGCGCGACGGGTCTGCGCCTCGGGGATGTACTCTTTTCCGTCGACCCAGTGGCCTTCCTCGGAGCTCGTGGCGTCCCAGTGATCGATGTGGAGCGGGCGCGCATCGCCCAGATGCCACTTGCCGAAGTAGGCGACCAGGTACCCCGCCTCGCTCAGCCGGTCGAACAGCGTGGCCGGCGCGGGGCTTCGCTCGAAGGCGTCGTCGATGCCGTAGACGCAGTCCATGATGTCGTGCAGGTGCGGGTAGGTCCCGGTCCACAGCGACGCCCGGGCCGGAGTGCACAGGGGAAAGGGAGTGAATGCGTCGAGGAATCGCACCCCTTCCGACGCCAGCCGATCGATGTTCGGCGTGTGCACGAAGACGTTGCCGTAGCACGCCAGCGAGTCGCTGCGCTGTTGATCGGTCAGGATAACGAGAAAGTTGGGGCGGTCCGGCATCTTGGAAGGCGACCGTGACGCCCGGCCGATCGGAGGCTCAGGCCTCCAGCCAGCAGCGCTCGATCGGGCGGGCGCCCACGGTCGCTCGGGCCGCGTCGGGGCGGGCGCCACCGACCGCGCTCGAGAAGCCGTCGAGGAAGTCGTTGAAGAGAGGAATGATGCTGCCCCCCTCCTCGCTCAACATCCTCTGCAGGTCCCAGTAGATCTCGCGGCGCTGGTCGAAGTCGAGCAACGCGCGCGCCTCGGCCAGCCTGGCGTCGAAGTCCTCCCGCAGGAAGTGGCTCTCGTTCCAACTGGACTCGGACGAGTAACCGAGCGTGAGCATCATGTCCGTGGTCTCGCGCCCGTTCCAGAAGGACACCATGAACGGCTTCTTCAGCCACACGTTCGCCCAGTAGCCGTCCGCCGGCTCCCGAACGAGGTTGATGGCGATGCCGGAGCTTCTCGCGGACTCCTGCAGCAGCAACGCCAGGTCGAGGCCGCCCGGTCCGGCCGCCTCCGAGGCGCTGAGGTCGACGCTGAGCGAATCCATGCCGGCCTGCTTCAGATGCCACTTCGCCTTGTCCGGATCGTAGGGTCGGATCGGCAGCTCGTGGTTGTAGAAGGGATCGGAGGGTCCGATCGGGTGGTCGTTGCCGAGGCTCCCGTAGCCGGAGGCGATGGACTTCAGCACGCCCTCGCGATCGATCGAGTACTTGAGCGCCTGTCGGACGTGGTTGTCGCGGTAGGGTGCGGCGCGTACGTCCATGGGCACGGTGTAGTGCTGCGGCCCCGGGGAACGCACCAATTCGATGTCGGGCTCGGCGTCGAGCTTCGCGGCGAGGCGAGTGCTGACCAGGCTCGCGATGTGGACCTCGCCGCTCCGCAGCGCGTTCATCCGCGCGGTCTCGTCGTTGATGGTGGTGACCTCGTACGAGTCGACGTGGGCGCGGCCCGCCTTCCAGTAGTTCGGGACACGTTCCCCCTGCGCCCGGACTCCGGCTTCATAGGCCGTCAAGCGATAGGGGCCGGTGCCGACCGGGTTGGCCCAATCGTCGAACCCGGCGGGAGTGATGCACAGATTGAACGAGGAGAAAACGTAGGGCAGATCGGCGTTGCCGCCGTCGAGCTCGACGCGGACCTGGTGTCTGCTCGTCTTCCTGATGTCGGTGATGCTCTTCATCAGTCCCGCCGAGCCGGACTTGGTGTCCGGTCCCCGGTGGCGGTTGAGCGAATGGACCACGTCGTCCGCATCGAGCGACTTGCCGTCGTGGAACTCCACGTCCTTGCGCAGGTTGAAGTGCCACACTCCGGCTCCCGGCTCGGCTTCCCAGCTCTCGGCGAGCTCGGGCGTCGCTTCTCGCTTGTCGTTGAGCTCGACCAGGTTGTTGTAGGTTGCCCAGCCGAGGATGACCTGCACATTGTCGAGGGTGGTGAGGGGGTCCATGGTGTCGGTGGTGTGGCCACCCGCGAGGCCGAGACGGAGGGTGCCCCCGCGTATGGGAGTCGCGCGGGCCGTGCCGCCCGGAAGGGTCATCCCGAGCGCGGTCGCCACGCCCAGGGCCGACGTGGAGCCGAGGAAAGCGCGCCGGGTCAGGGAGCCGTTGTCGTCGAATCGAAGTCTGCCGTGTCCGCTCATGGTGCTCCTCCGTCTCGTGAGTACGTTCGATTCTCGAATGGGTCACACGTGGCCCACAGCGATTCTGCTCTCCCGGTGCAGCGCCGTACAAGGCGAGGGGAAGTGTCCCGAAGCATCGCTCCGTGCCGCGGGCCGGGCCGGCTCGCGAGGTACGGAACGCTTGGGAGAGCGTTCATGGACTCCCGCTCTCGCGGACCATTCGCCCCGACTCGAAGCCGGTTCCAGCGGCCGCGCAGGGCGGGAGCCCGGTCCGGCCGGGGAGTCTTCGACGAGGACCGCGATTCGGCCAGGAAGCAACGGGCCTGCCGCCACGAGGTGGAAACCCGATTCCTGCCCGGCGAGCGCCGGGGATCTCGATCAGCGCCTCGCGTACCCGAGCAGGGTGTCGTGCAGGGACCTGGGGATCGTCACTCCCTCGACGGGAGTGCGGGTCCGGGCCGTGTAGCGCCGCTGCGAGGGCAGCCGGGTGCCCTCCTCCTCGAGGATCCGGGCGAACAGCCTTTCCGCGTGGGCGAGCTGGGCGCCGCGATCGTCGTGGGACACGCAGCGCACCGGGTCGATCGCGATCATGAAGTGCCCCCCGAGTCCGCCCACGCTGTCGTCGGGGTCGCGCGCGTACTCCTCGAAGCCGAACACGTCGCCGATGAGCGCGCCCGCGAGCAGCTCCACCATCATCGCGATCGCCGCGCCCTTGTAGCCCCCGAAAGGAAGCTGGGCGCCGGCGAGCGCCGCGTCGGGGTCGGTGGTGGGCCGACCCTCCGCGTCGATCGCCCAGCCCTCCGGCAACGCCTCGCCGTCGCGCTTGCGCATCATGATCTCCCCACGCGCGCTCACGCTCGAGGACTGGTCGAAGACGAGCGGCGGGCCGCCCTCCCGAGGCCACGCGAAGGCCATGGGGTTAGTGCCGTAGAGCGGCCGGATGCCGCCGGCCGGGGCCACGAAGCAGATCGAGCTGGTGAACGCGAAAGCGGCCATGCCCCGCTCCGCGAGCCGCTCCACCTCGGGCCACAGGGCCCCGATGTGGAAGGTGTTCAAGGTCGCGAGCGCGGCGATTCCCTGCGTCCTGGCCTTCTCGGTCAGGGGATCGGCGCCGGCTTCGAGGGCGAGGGGGGCGAACCCCCGGCACGAGTCCACCTGTACCACCGCGGGGGCGAGATCCCGGACCACCGGCACCGCGTCCACCTTCACCCGTCCCTTCTCTATCGTCCGCACGTAGAAGGGAATGCGAAACAGGCCGTGCGACTTGGCGCCGTCGCGTTCCGCCCGCTGGATGTTGTCGGCGATGGCGCGCGTCTGGTCCGCGGACACCCCATGGCCAAGCAACGCTTCGCTCGCGAGGCGGTGCACCTCCTCGAGGCTCAGTCCGACTTCATCGATCATTCGCGTGTCCTCCCGTGTGCCGAGTGCGGGGATTGGCTCCCGGTCCGATAGTTTGCCCAATCTGCCGGGTCAGACAGAGATGGACTCCCGCTTCCATGGAACATCCGGCCAGCGATTGATTCATGGGCCGTGGATGGTGGGGCGTCAGGCGACCCACATACCCCCGAAACGCCCCGATGTTCCTTCCGCGACAGCGAGGGGACGCACCCCCCCTTGGCAGGCTGACCAAGGGAATGGCGGCCTCGCCACAAAGCCACCACCGCCTCCCCCGAAACCGTCACTCCCGTCACTCCCGTCACTCCGGTCACTCCCGTCATTCGGGTCATTCCCGCGGAAGCGGGAATCCACTGGCTCGTCGTCGAGCGATTCAGACCCGGTGACTCGAATCGCATCCATCCGTCCCGTCCGCGCCGCCGCCGTCACGGCGGCCACTTCGGGTGAATCCGCCGGCCGCGTCCGCCTACCGGGAAGCGGCGGCGGCGCGGTCCGCGAAGACCACCGCCCGCTCCTGCGACACCCGGCCCGCGGGAATGCCCGCATCGCGATCACGCAGGCGGCGCAGCATCTCCGCCTTCCCCGCTCCGGTGAGCAGCCACAGAAGGGTGCGCGCCCGGTCCAGCACCGGAAAGGTGAGCGTCATGCGTCTCCGTCCCTGGTAGGGCGCCGCGGTCATCGCGACATCGGTGTCGACGACATCGAGCACCGGGTCGCCCGGCACCAGGGACGCAGTGTGGCCGTCGGAGCCCATGCCGAGATGCACCACGTCGAGGGTCGCGGGATCGCCGGTGCGCGCGGCGAGGAGCGCCGCGTAGTCGCGCGCGGCGCGCTCCAGGTCTTCCCTTTCCACCGGCATCGGGTGCACATGCCCCGGCGGAAGCGGGACCCGCGCGACGAGGCTCGCCTCGAGGTGGGTGAGGTTGCGCTCTTCGCTTCCCGCGGGCGCGACCCGCTCGTCGACCTGGAAGATGTCGACCCGCTCCCAGGACAGGTCCCCCGCCTGGAGGTGTCCGAGCATCCGCCAAGGGGTGGAGCCGCCGCTCAGGGCGAGCGAGAAGCGTCCCCGGGCGTCGATCGCCCGCCCCGCCTCAGCGACGAGAAAGCGGGCCGCCTCCCTCGCCACCGCCGCCGCATCTTCCAGGATTCGGATATCCAAGCGGCCCCTCCGGGAACATTCAGAAGTCGAGTTGCGGGGTTCGAAGTATTGCAATCAGGGGATGGATTCCCGCTCATCAAGGGAATGACGGGAGGGGACGCGGGAATGACGGGCAATGTACAGGACGCCACTCCTCGTCATTCCCGCGCAAGCTCGCCCTCGACCCCGATCGGGGGCGGGAATCCATTTCGGCCAACGCATCCCGGTACGTCGGAGTCTGAAACCGTCATGCCGACTCTTGAAGCGCCTTGCCGCCCCCTCCGGCGCGCTACGAAATTCCCCTCCGGGCGGATATAGTGCTCGCCCACTCGGGCGGGGGGACCTATTCTGCCGCAGCCCGGGAGCTTTGTGGGGACCGGGGACGAGGTCGAACATGCCCGACAGCACCGAGCGCGCGCTCGCGCGCGCCGCCGAGGGAGAACGGCTCCCGGACGCCTGTCTCCTGGCCCTCGCGGAAGCGGCCCCGCTCGGGAGCCTGGGCGCCGCCGCGCGACGCGCGCGCGACCTCGCCCACCCCGGCCGGGTGAGCTACTCGCGCAAGGTCTTCGTCCCCCTGACCCGGCTCTGCCGCGACGTCTGCCACTACTGCACCTTCGCGCAGACCCCGCGACGGCTCGACGCACCCTATCTCCTTCCGGAGCAGGTGCTGGAGATCGCGCAAGCCGGCGCCGAGGCCGGATGCCAGGAAGCCCTCTTCACCCTCGGCGATCGCCCCGAGGACCGCTATCGCGCCGCCCGCGACGCGCTCGCCGCGCTCGGCTGCGACTCCACTCTCGCCTACCTGGAAGCGATGGCCCGGCTGGTGTTCGAGCGCACCGGCCTCCTGCCCCACCTGAACCCCGGGCTGATGCGGAGAGCGGACCTCGAGCGCTTCCGCCGGGTGTCGGTGTCGTCGGGGATCATGGTGGAGTCGCTGTCCCGGCGACTCGGCGAGAAGGGCGGCCCCCACCACGGCTCGCCCGACAAGGAGCCGGAGCGGCGTCTCGAGACGCTGCGCGCGGCGGGCGAGGCGGCGGTACCCTTCACCACCGGGATCCTCATCGGCATCGGCGAGACGCGGCGCGAGCGGGTCGAAGCGCTCCTCGCGATCCGCGCCCTGCACGAGCGCTACGGCCACATCCAGGAGATCATCGTCCAGAACTTCCGGGCCAAGCCGGGCACCCTCATGGCCGGGGCCCCCGAGCCTTCCCTCGACGAACACTGCTGGAGCATCGCGATGGCGCGCCTGGTGTTCGGCCCGCGCATGAGCGTGCAGGCGCCGCCCAACCTGCGCCCCGGTGCGCTCGCCGCCCTCGTGGACGCCGGCATCAACGACTGGGGCGGGGTCTCCCCGGTCACTCCCGACCACGTGAACCCCGAAGCGCCCTGGCCGCACCTCGCGGATCTGGAACGCGAGACCAACGCCACCGGCCGGGAGCTGGTGCAGCGCCTCGCGGTGTATCCCGACTACTGCCGCGACCGGGCACGCTGGCTGGACCCCGCGTTCCACGCCCCGGTGCTGGACCGCATCGACGCTTCCGGCTTCGTGCGGGACACGCGGTGGACCGCGGGCAGCACGACCGTCCCCCCCGACGTGGGCGTACGCGGCAGCGCCGGCCGGACGCGGCAGAGCGGAATCCGGGAAGTTCTCGTGCGCGCCGCGGACGGCGAGGCGCTGGACGAGCCGCAGGTGATGCGCCTCTTCGAGGCCCGCGGCCCGGACTTCGCGCGGGTGTGCGAGGCCGCCGATCGCCTGCGGGCACGGCGCAACGGCGACGAAGTGAGCTATGTCGTCACCCGCAACATCAACTACACCAACATCTGCTACTTCAAGTGCGGCTTCTGTGCCTTCTCGAAGGGCAAGCTGAGCGAGAACCTGCGCGGGCGCCCCTATGACCTCGCGCACGAGGAGATCGCCCGCCGGAGCGAGGAAGCTTGGGCGCGCGGCGCCACCGAGGTGTGCATGCAGGGCGGGATCCATCCCGAGTACACCGGCGAGACCTACCTCGACATCTGCCGCACCGTGAAGCAGGCGGCGCCCGGCATCCACGTGCACGCCTTCTCGCCCCTCGAAGTGTGGCAGGGTGCGGCCACCCTCGGGCTCGATCTCGACACCTACCTCGGTCGCCTCGCGGCGGCCGGGCTCGGCTCCCTGCCCGGGACCGCGGCGGAGGTCCTCGACGACGAGGTGCGCCGCGTCCTGTGCCCGGACAAGATCCGGACCGGCCAGTGGCTCGAGGTCATGGAGGCGGCGCACCGCGCCGGCCTGCGCTCCACCGCGACCATCATGTTCGGCCACGTGGACGACACCCGGAGCTGGGCCCGGCACCTGCTGCGGGTGCGCGCGCTGCAGGCGCGCACCGGCGGTTTCACCGAGTTCGTGCCGCTCGCCTTCGTGCACATGGAGGCCCCGATCTATCTCAAGGGCCGGGCGCGCCGGGGACCGACCTACCGGGAGGCGGTGCTCATGCACGCGGTGGCGCGCCTGGTGCTCGACCCCCACATCACCAACATCCAGACCTCCTGGGTCAAGATGGGCCCCGACGGCGCGCGGGCCTGTCTGGACGCGGGTGCGAACGACCTCGGAGGCACCCTGATGAACGAGAGCATCACCCGCGCCGCGGGGGCCTCCCACGGCGAGGAAATGGCACCCGAGCGCATGGAGGCGCTGATCGCCTCCATCGGCCGGCGGCCGAGGCAGCGCACCACGCTCTACGCGAGCGCTCCGGCGGAGCGCTACCGGAGCTCCTTCGTGGCCCCGGCGTTGCACGAGGTGGTGAAGAACCCGGCGCGGCGCTACGAGCGCGGCCGGGCGCGGCGCCCGGTCGTGCGTCCCGGACTCGCCTCCGACGGCGCGACGCTCCCGGCTGCCCGGCGCCGCGCCGAGTGAGGGGACCTCGAGACGACGGACGTGACCGCGCGGGCGTGGACCCTGACCCGCGCACCCTGACGGTCTGCGCGGTCCCAGGGGTGCCGCTGGTGGAGCCGGGGAACGACCTCGGCGCGCTGCTCACCACTGCGCTCGATGCGGCCGGCCTCACCCTCCACGACGGCGACGTGAGCGTGGTCGCCCAGAAGATCGTGTCCAAGGCGCAGGGCCGCTACGCTTGGCTCGACGAGCACCCTCCCTCGCCCCGCGCCCGCGCCCTCGCCGAAGCCACCGGCAAGGACCCCCGGCTCGTCGAGATCATCCTCTCCGAATCGAAGGAGGTGGTGGCGCACGGCCCGGGTCTCATCATCGCCGAGCACCGCAGCGGCCACGTGATGGCGAACGCCGGGGTGGACCGGTCGAACATCCGGCATCCGCCCGGACGCGAGTGCGTGCTCCTGCTGCCCGAGGAACCCGACGCGGCCTGCGAGGCGCTGAAACGGGTATTCGATCGCCACTTCGGGGCGAGCGTCGCCGCCGTGGTGAGCGACAGTGTCGGCCGGCCCTGGCGAACGGGGACGGTGGGGCTCGCACTGGGGTGTGCCGGACTGCCCGCGCTCGAGGATCTCCGGGGGCGGCCGGACCTGCACGGCCGGCCCCTCGAAACGAGCCTCGCCGGGCTCGCCGACGAGCTGGCTTCCGCCGCCGCCCTCGTGATGGGCGAAGGAGACGAGGCCCTGCCCTTGGCGGTGGTGCGCGGGGCGCGCTGGCGTGGTACGTCCGCCCCGGCCCGGGCGCTGCTGCGCCCCCGGGAGCTCGACCTCTTCCGCCGGTGAGGGCCTTCGGCAAGGGCGTGGTCGCCCTGTCCGGCGGCATCGGCGGCGCCAAGCTCGCGCTCGGGCTCTCGCGCCTCGTCCCGGGGGAAGACCTCTGCGTGGTCGCCAACACCGGTGACGACTTCGAGCACCTGGGACTCCGCATCTCGCCCGACCTCGACACCCTCATGTACACCCTGGCCGGGCTCGCCAACCTCGACACGGGGTGGGGCCGCGCGGGCGAGACCTGGACCTTCATGACGGCGCTCGAGAGGCTGGGAGGCGAGGCGTGGTTCCTCCTCGGCGACGGGGACCTCGCCACCCACGTCGAGCGCACCCGCCGCCTCAGGGCGGGCGAGACCTCGAGCGGGATCACCGCCGACTTCTGTCGTCGGCTGGGGGTCGCCCCGCGCCTGCTGCCGATGTCCGATCAGCCGGTGCGCACCGTGGTGCGGACCCCGGAAGGCGAGCTCGACTTCCAGCGCTGGTTCGTCGAGCGGCGCTGCGAGCCCGTGGTCCGGGGGCTGCGTTTCGCCGGCATCGACGATGCGCTCCCGCACCCCGAATGGATGCGGGCGCTCGCCCGCCCCGACACCGGCGCCATCGTCATCTGCCCCTCCAACCCCTTCATCAGCATCGACCCCATCCTCGCCCTGCCGGGGGTCGGGGAGGCACTGCGCAACGCACCGGCCCCGGTGATCGCGGTGTCCCCGATCGTGGCGGGCGACGCGGTCAAGGGGCCGACCGCAAAGATGATGCGCGAGCTCGGGCTGCCGGTCGCCGCCCACGCGGTCGCCGCGCACTACGCCGGCCTCATCGACGGCTACCTGCTCGACGAGGCGGACGCGGCCGAGGCGGAGCGCGTGGACCTGCCCTGCCGGACGGCGGCGACCCTGATGCGCGGGGAGTCGGACAAGGTGCGCCTCGCGGCCGAGGTGCTGCGCTTCGCGGAGGCGCTCGCTACGGGGTAGCGCCATGCCCCGGGCGACCCGGGGCCGGGCGTGCAGGACACTTCGGATGCAGGATCAGTGGATGCAGGATCAGTCCGCCGACCCTGCGAGTGGCGGCTCGCTGCCTTCCAGGACGCGGAGACGGGCCTCCAACTGCGCGACACGCTCTTCCAGGGTCTGCCGTGCAAGGGTCTCTGCTTCGCGCGCCTCGTCGGTTTCACGGTAGGTGGGCAGGGTCTGCCCGGTCTCCGGGTCGTGAAGGCGCAGCAGCCGTTCTTCCCGCGAGTCTCGAAGCTCCAGTCCCAGAACCTCGCTGCGCAGTACCGGCGCCCCCTCCGGCGACCTCCTCGCCAGCAAGGGGTGGTAGACGCCTCCCCGCAAGCGAAAGCCTCGCAGGGGCGGGTTCAGATACTCCGCCTTCGGGTCGTAGAGGAAGTACTCGCTCACTCCCAGCCTGGCGTACAGCGCTCGTTTTTTGCCCTGGTCTTCGTGCCGGGTGCTGGGCGAAGTCACCTCCACCACGAAGTCCGGTCCCTTGGACTCCTCCCAGAGCCGATAGGTGTCCCGGTCCCGCTTCGGCACGCCCAGCGCCACGAACACGTCCGGCGCCACCACCGCCCGGGGATTCCCTTCCTCGTAGTACAGGAACATGTTGCCGCTCACGTAGGCGGGGCACCGTGCCCCCGTTTCCAGATGCCGCTCCAACGCAACGATCAGGTAGTTCATGCATCGCCAGTGAACGGGCGTTTCAGCCATGGGCTTGCCGTCGGAGCAGGGGTACTCCACCGCGACCGGCGGAACGATGGTCTGGCTCATCGGCAAGCCCTCCGGGTCTAGCGCGGCCCCTCATGCGGGACGCGGGCGAAGGGACGGTAGCACGACGGGATACGTGCTCTCAAAGGGATGAAACCCGGGTATCGCTCGTGCCCGCCCCATCGCCCGATTCCGCGAATGCGTCCGGAGCAGGCTCCCACTTCGCCGAACCCACGACAATCGGCGTTCCGCCCGCATTCATATCGGCCTCGGACTACAGACGACGCGGTGGTCGGCAGAGGCAGCGGCCCCTCGCCCGCGGTGTGCTCAACGCTCGGGAACGACGGTCGGCCGGCCCTCCGCAATCCACTGCGCGATCCCGCCGCGCACCTCGTGGACGCGCCGGTAGTCGAGCTGCCCGTCCAGGAAGCGGCCGACTCTCCCGCTGCGCCCGCCGCTGTGGCAGATGAGCGCGAAGGGCTCGTCGGAGGCGGCGATGGCGGAGAGCGCCGACAGCCACGCCCGGACATCGTAGTGGCCCCGGGCGTCGAAGAAGGTGAGGAGGTGGCTCCCCTCGATGACACCCGTCGCCTCCCACTCTTCGGGAGTACGAATATCGACGACGGGCACGCCGGTCTCGATCAGGCGCTCGAGCGCGGCGCTGTCGACGTGGGTGACCTCGGCGCGCAGCGACGCACTGGCGGCAAGGAGCACGAGCACCGGAATCATCGATCTCGGCATTGCCGTTCCCCCCTCGAACGATTCGGGTCCCGGCATCATGCCGGGACCCGCGACGGGCAAGCGCCCGCGGCCCCCCCGCCGGCGAGCAGCATCGGTCCCGGCCTTTCCAGTGCCTTGCGCATCGCGCCGGCGATCTCGCCCGGCGCCGAGACCCGATGCGCGGGGACGCCGAGACTCTCGGCGAGGCCGGCGAAATCGATCTCCGGACGGCGCAGGTCCATTCCGGTGAACGACTCCCGGCCGCCGTAGGCGACGATGCGCTCCTTGAGGATCCGGTAGCCGCGGTTGTTGGCGATCACGTAAGTGACGGGAAGGTCCAGGTGGGCGGCGGTCCACAGCGCCTGCACCCCGTACATTGCGCTCCCGTCGCCGATGATCGCCACCACGCGCCGCTCCGGATGGGCGAGCGAGATGCCGATCGCCCCTCCGATGGCAAAGCCGATCCCGCCGCTCGCGAGCCCGAAGTAGGCGTCCCGGTCGCGGAACGGGTAGAGACCGAGCAGAGGACGAGAGCTGACCAGCCCCTCGTCGACCACCACCGTGTCGGGCGGGATCGCTTCCACCAGCGCGTACATGAGCCATGCCGGGTCGATGGGGGCCGCCGCGGCCGCGCTTCGCGCCCGCCCGCGCTCTGCCTTCCGGCGGGCCGACCAGTTGCGGGGGCGCAGCGCCTCCAGACGCTCCGCCGCCCGGGCGCGGTAGCCCTCGCCCGAGAGCCGCGACAGCACCGGCAGGAGCGCCCGCAACGTCTCGCCGACCTCGGCCCGAAGGGCGATCTCGGCCGGATAGTTCTTGCCCATCTCCCAGTCCGCGAGCCCGATCTGCACCAGCGGCAGGCCTTCCGGCATCGGGTCGACAGTGCTCCATACCGACATGCACAGCACGTCCGCACCGATGCACACGAGGAGGTCGTGAGGGTCGAGGGCGGCGCGCACGCTCGCCTGCTCGCGCCCGAGCGAGCCCATGAACGCGGGGTGCTCGGGCAGGGCGTCCATGATCGGAAGCTCGGTGGTGCCCGGGTTGCCGAAGAGATGCGTCACACCCTCGTCCTCGAGCAGGGCGAGGAAGGCGGAACGGCCGGTGATGGTGTTCATGTCGGTTGCGGGGTCATCGTAACACCCGCGGGGACTCGTGCGCCCTTCCGGCGAGCCAGCAATTCTCATTTTGCCCGTCGGGTCCCGCGGCAGGACCGGCACGACCGTCGATCTGCCCCCGATCGAGTCGCAAGGAGAAGACGGCTTGCGGCTCAGGGTGAAGTCAGGCGCCAAAATGAGAATTGCTGCCGGCGAGCGCCTCCGCTTGCGGAGAGCGTGGAGCGTCGGGGACACTCGCTCCTTCCCCCGACGGGACTCCCATGCGCTGCGAGGTGGTGGCGATCGGGACCGAGCTGCTGCTCGGACAGATCGTCGATACGAACTCTTCCTGGCTCGGCGAGCAGCTCGCGCTCGCCGGCATCGACTCGCACTTCCAGACCAAGGTCGGCGACAACCACGAACGCATCGTGGCGAGCCTCCGTCTCGCGCTCTCCCGCAGCGACGCGGTGATCGTCTGCGGCGGGCTCGGCCCCACCCAGGACGACATCACCCGCGAGGCGGTCGCCGAGGTCATGGGGGCGGCACTCGAGCGCCATCCCGAGATCGGCAATCGCATTCGTGCCCGCTTCGCAGCCCGCGGGCGCCGGATGCCGGAGAACAACCTGCGCCAGGCCGAGGTCCCTGCCGGCGCCTCGGTCATCGCGCAGATGCCGGGCACCGCCCCGGGGCTGGTCTGCCCGCTGGGAGAGCAGGTGATCTACGCGGTGCCGGGAGTGCCCTACGAGCTCCGCGAGATGTTCGAGGGCACCATCCTGGGCGACCTGCGCCGCCGCGCCGGCCTGCGCACGGTGATCAGGAGCCGGGTGCTGCGGACCTGGGGGGAGAGCGAATCCGGGCTCGCGGAAGCCCTTGGCCGTCGCATCGCGGAGCTCGACCGCCTCGGCAACCCCACTCTCGCGTTTCTGGCGAGCGGCATCGAAGGCATCAAGGTGCGCATCACCGCCAAGGCGGGCGACGAGGGCGCGGCCGAGGCCCTGCTCGCGGAAGAGGAGGCCCGCCTGCGCGAGCGGCTCGGCGACCTCGTGTTCGCGGTGGACGGCGACAACATGGAGTCCACCATCATCGCCATGCTGGCGACCCGGCAGCAGAGGGTCGCGCTCGCCGAGGCCGCGACCGGCGGCCTGATGAGCGCGCGCCTCAGCGCGGTGTCCTCCGCCGAGCGGGGGCTGGCGGGCGCCATCGTGGTCCCGAACGACGAGGCGGCGAAGGCCGCCGGCGCGCCGGGTGCGCGCGGCGCCGCTGCGGCCGCCGCCCTCGCGGAGGCCGCCCGCGCCCGCTTCGCGGCGGACATCGGGCTCGCGAACGCGCCGGCCGAATCGCAGGCAGAGCACGCGCGCGGCACCGTGCACCTCGCACTCGCCACCGCCGCCCGCACGCGCTGCGAGCCGGTGCACCTGCCCGGCGATCGCCTCCGCGTGCGCGAGTACGCGACGATCAGCCTCCTCAACCTGCTGCGCCTCGACCTCCTGGGCCGAGCCGGGGCCTCCTGCCCGATCGGGCTCCGATGAGCAAAGCGGAGACCCGGGCCGCGCGGCACACCAGCCTGCACTACTCGCCGAGCTTCGTGAGCTGCGGGCGTCGAGACGCCTCGGAGCGCGGGCCCCCGAGCTCGAGAGCCGTGTGCGGGCTCGCGGTTCGCAGGCGAAGCGCCGGGGGCGCTTCGTCCCGGCGCGCGGGCGAGCCACGGAGGGCTTGCCCGGCCGGCAAGCGAAGCAGGGACCGCGCAGCGTTGCAGGTAGTAGTGACATGGATTCCCGCTTCCGCGGGAATGACGATGTCGAAGTGGCTCGAGGGAGTACGCCCGTTCACCGCCTTGCTGTCGGCGTCCACCGCAGGAGGTCGGTGAGCAATGCGGGCCAAGCAGGCTCCCGGATTCATCCACGTCCGGGGCGCCCGCCAGAACAACCTGAAGGACCTGGACCTCGAGCTTCCGCTCGAGCAGTTGACGGTGATCACCGGGGTGAGCGGCTCGGGCAAGTCCTCGCTCGCCTTCGACACCGTGTACTCGGAAGGCCAGCGCCGCTACGTGGAGACCTTCTCTCCCTACGCGCGGCAGTTCCTCGACCGCATGGACAGACCCCGTTGCGACGCCATCGAGGGGATCCCGCCCGCCATCGCCATCGATCAGACCAACCCGGTGCGCACCTCGCGCTCCACGGTGGGGACGATGACGGAGCTGAACGACCACCTGAAGCTGCTCTTCGCCCGCGCCGCGCGCCTCTACTGCCGCGGCTGCGGGGACGCGGTCCGGCGCGACTCTCCCCGGAGCATCTTCGAAGACCTGCTCGCGCGCTTCGGCGCAGAGGAGCCGCCGCCGCGGGTCGTGATCACCTTCACGATCGCGGTGCCTGCGAGTTTCACTTCCGAGGAAGTGGAGCAGTTGCTCGCCCGCCAGGGCTACGCGCGCATCCACCACCGCGAGGGCGAGCGTCTCGAGGTCGTCCAGGACCGGGTGCGGCTCACGCCCGCGAACCGGGCGCGCATCGCCGACGCGCTGGAGGCGGCGCTGCGGCGCGGGCAGGGGACCCTGCGCGTCCATCGCCTCGGCGCGCGGGGCGAGGCGGCGGAGGCCCGGGAGTACTCCAGTGCGCTCGCCTGCCCGAAGTGCGGCGAGCACTACGAGGACCCCGTGCCCAACCTCTTCTCCTTCAACTCGCCGGTCGGAGCCTGCGAGTCCTGCCGGGGCTTCGGTCGCACCATGGGCATCGACTACGAGCTGGTCATTCCGGACCCTTCCCTGAGCCTGTCGGAGGGCGCGGTCAAGGTCTGGCAGTCGAAGAGCTACCGCTCCTGCCAGCGTGACCTGCTGCGCTACGCGCGCCGCCGGAAGGTGCCGGTGGACCGTCCCTGGACGGGTCTCGCGGCCCGGCACCGCCGCTGGGTGATCGAGGGCGAGGGCGACTGGGACGACGGAGTGTGGTACGGGGTCCGCCGCTTCTTCGACTGGCTCGAGTCCAGGAGCTACAAGATGCACATCCGGGTGCTGCTCTCGAAGTACCGCGCCTACACCCCCTGCCCCGCCTGCGGCGGCGCCCGCCTGAAGCCCTCCGCCCTCGACTGGCGCCTGGGCGACGCCGCCGACGCCGAGCGCGCCCTCGGCGCCGCGCCCCGCTTCCGTCCCGCCGGCAGCCCCCTGAGCGATGCGCGCTTGTGCGAGCTCCCCGGACTCACCATTCACGACCTGGTGCTGCTGCCGATCGACGCCTGCGCCCGACTCTTCGAGTCGGTCCGCCTGCCCGCGCCGATGGACGACGCCACCGCCCTCCTCCTCGACGAGATCCGCGCGCGCCTGCGCTACCTCGTGGAGGTCGGCCTCGGCTACCTGACCCTCGACCGGCAGTCGCGGACCCTGAGCGGAGGCGAGGTGCAGCGCATCAACCTCACCACCGCGCTCGGCACCTCGCTCGTCAACGCCCTCTTCGTGCTCGACGAACCGAGCATCGGGCTGCACGCGCGCGACGTGGGGCGGGTGGTCGGGGTGCTGCAACGGCTGCGCGACGCGGGCAACCCCCTGCTCGTGGTCGCACACGCCGCCCAGGTCATGCTCGCCGCCGACCGGGTGC
>CAYFYD010000013.1:3242-19543 GCA_964347195.1 uncultured Ectothiorhodospiraceae bacterium | reverse complement strand
CCGGCAGCGTACCCGGCCGCTGGTGTCGTTCAGGTCGTTGTGCACGAGGTTTACGTAGCTCGCGTTCACGCCCGGGTTCTTCGCGTCCTGGTCCTCCGTGCGGTCGCCCTGGTAGTCCCGGTCGAAGACGTCGTGGTTGTAGACGAGCGCGTCGGTGGCCTCCGGGAAGAACTCGAGGAGCAGCCTCTCGATCTCGGGGTAGAACACGCGCTCCACCTCCGCGGAGTCGTAGAAGCTCGTGCATCGGGACTCGAGGTGGGCGAGCGAGACGCCGAGCTTGTCCATGCACTCGGGGCTGCTGACCGAGAGTCCGGGGTAGTACTCGCCGATGCGGCGCGCGTCGCGCAGCACCTGCGGGAAGTAGAGGCTGCGAGTCCCGTTGTCCTCTTCGTCCTCGCGCAACAGCATCGCCTCCGCCGCGCGCGCCGGGTCCCGCCAGAGCGCGTTGGAGGAGACGACGGAGTAGGAGGGCCGCTCGTAGACGGAATAGCGCAGCGGGAGCACCACGCCGCCTTCGGGGGCTTCGATGTGCTTCGCCCGAATGTAGTCCACGCACTCCTCGTACTCGCGGAACCCGAGACCCCACCGGGTCTCGACGGGGCCGGGGGGCGCGCTCTCGACCCAGTCGCGGAACGCCTTCAGGTGCCCTTCGGCTATCTCCCGGAGCGCTGCCTCGAGCGCCGCCCCGGTTCCCGCATCCCCGTCCCGATCGAAGGACATGTAGGACAGACCGCCGTTCGCCGCGATGGGCAGCGGCTGTCCTTTCGTGAGCTGGAGAGGCGGTACATAGGCGGACGAAGCGCTCACTCCCGCCACCGCAATGTGGTCCTCGATGCTTGCGTGCGATTCCACGACACATCCTCCGGTCAAAGGTCGATCCTCACGACGCACAGGATAGGCGATCCCCGGGGCGGGAGCCCACCCACGACGAGCACATCGCGACCAGGCAACTCGGGTAGCGGTGGCGGCTCGAGCGTGCGCCGCAGGGGATCGCCCACCGTTGCTGCCGTTGACGATCGACGGGAGGGGTCGCGCGGGTGGCATGCACGGCCAGGTGAGTCGAGAGCCTTCCGGTTCGCGTTGACCTCCCGGCCGCTACGCTACCGGGTCGAGCGGACCCGGGCGCCCGACGGGTCCTTCCACGAGTTTTCCGTCGAGCGCGAGAAGGGCATCGAGCGGCGCCTCCGTCGCGCGAGGTCGAACGCGCAGGCATGGACGCCGTTCAGAGCGGGAGGGAGTACGGAGCGATCGCGTCCCCCTCGCGTCCGAGGAAGTCGTGCCGCGGCGCGTCCGCCAGCATCCGGGCCTGCGACTCCTCGAGCCGGGCGCCGGCCCCCTCGGGGTCGAGGTGCAGGGGTTTTCCGTCCGCGACCACGGGGCGTCCGTCGACGAAGACCTCGCGCACGGCCCGGTCCGCCGCCTCGAACACGAAGGTCCGCAGCGGGTCCCGCGCCGGGCGCATCGCGGGATGGTCGAGGTCGAGGAGCACGATGTCCGCCTTCGCGCCGGGCGCCAGCCGGCCGATGTCGTCGCGTCCGAGCGCGGCGGCCCCGCCCACGGTGGCGGCGCGGAACATCTCGCCGGTGTCTACGGCCCGGATGCTGCCCGCCATCACCCGGGCGAGGATGATGGCCAGGCGCATCTCCTCCACGAGGTTGTGGGGGGCGACGTCGGTCCCAAGCCCCAGGTTGATCCCGCGTGCCCGGTAGCGGCCGAAGTGGGCCATCGCCTGCCCGTAGCGCGCGAAGGGGGAGGGGCAGTGCGCCACCGAGGCCCCGGAATCGGCGAGGCGGCCGAGGTCGCCCGCGCCGCGCCACCGGATGTCCGGGTGCTCGTCGATGAAGAGCGCGTGCCCGAGGATGGTGCCGGGGCCGAGGAAGTCGATGTCGGCCGCGTACTCGAGCGGCGTCTGGCCGTGACGGCGCACCATCTCCTGGAACTCGAGCCTCGACTGCGAGATGTGGGTGGTGAGGGGGCGCCCGCTCTCCCGTGCACAGGCCGCCGCGTCGCGCAGGGTCGATTCGGTGCAGGTCTCGATCTGGCCCGGATAGACGATGCCGCGGAGTCGGCCGCTCGGATGCTGCTCCGCGAGGTCCATGAGTCGGATGGCCTCCTCGAAAGCACGCCGCCCCCGCGCCTCGTCCCAGTCGAAGCGCAGCTCGTGCCGGTTCTCGAGCTTCCAGGCGGCGTCGGCGAAGCAGGGGCCGACGTAGACCCGGAGTCCGCTCCGGCCCGCGCAGTCGAGCCATCCCTCCACCGCACCCGAGAGGTCGACCAGGGTGGTTACCCCGGAGAGCAGCAGCTCCGCGTAGGCCATCTCCATCGCGGCCCGGCGGCCCGGCTCGTCGAGGGAGAAGGCGCTGGTGCGTTCGTAGAGCCCGGTGTCGTACATCTCGGGGACGCCGTGGTCTTCCCGCACCCCCTTGTAGGCGGGCTCGGTGTGCGGATGCGAGTGGATGTCGACGAGGCCCGGCATCACGAAGCGCCGTGAGCCGTCGATGCTCCGCTCGGCGGGACCCTCGAAGCGGCCGCCGACCTGCACGATGCGCTCGCCGGTGAAGGCGATATCGCCGTTGCGCAGGTAGCGATGCCCGCTTCCGTCCCACGCCGCGATCCAGGCCGCGTTGCGGATGACGATGGTGGTGGTGCCGTTGCTGCCAGCGCTCATGGTTCCGCCTCCCGACGGTGGAATGCTCCCGGAGACCCTGCGCGCCCCCGATGCGGGACGTCGCCGTGTCGAGAGCGCCTCCCGACCGCGGATTATCCTGCCTGCGGGTGTCCCGAAGCGACCGGAAGGTGTATGAGCGCTTCCGCCTCGGTCCGCCGTCGGGCCGGAGCGCCGGGGCCGGGCCCGGTGCTCGGGCGCCACCCTCGCCCGTTCTCCCGGGGCTGATGAGTTCTCTTGCCCGTTTCCAAACCCGCATGGACGAGCCGGCCACCCCGTCGCATGAAGAGGTCCGGCGTTGCGAAGGCGCTTCTCCCGGGTGCGCGGTACGTCGCCCGTCCCGTGTCTGTTTTCACAGCAAAGAACTCGAGGAGTCATGTCGATCGCCGAGCGTCTCGGGCGAAGTCGTCGCCAAGCGAAGAAAGAGACTCTGCATCGAGGAGCTACGCTGTCCGGCGGCGATCGAGCACGCCCACGAAGTGATCTGCCCTCGCCCGTTCTCCCGGTGCCCCTTGCGTGGCCGGCGGGGAAGCCGAATCATGATCGCGGTTCCGGCTCCCACCCTCGTCGCAACCCTGGAGGCGCCATGAATCCCGAGACCCGCGCCGCGCTCGCCGGCTGCAGCACCGCGACCCTGACCATGCAGCTTCTGAAGCAGGGGCTTCGGGCCACCGCGATGCGCGGGGTGCGGCCGCTCGCGCCTGGGCAGGGCCGGGTGGTGGGCGAGGCGTACACGGTGCGCTTCATTCCCATGCGCGAGGACCTGTCGGACCCGGCGGTGCTCGGATCGCCGGGGAATCCGCAACGCAGCGCCATCGAGGAGTGCCCGGCGGGGGCGATCCTCTGCATGGACGGGCTCGGCAACGGGGAGGTCGCGACCCTGGGCGACATCCTCGCGGAGCGGCTCCGGGTGCGCGGGGTGGCGGCCTGCGTCACCGACACGGCGACGCGCGACGGCGAGGCGGTGGTGGCGACGGGCTTCCCGGTATGGTGCAAGGGGCGCGCGGCCCCGCCTCACATCGCCGGGCTCGCGATGGGGGACCGCCAGGTGCCGATCGGATGCGGTGGGGTGGCGGTGATCCCCGGCGACGTGCTGGTCTGCGACGAGGACGGGGTGGTCGTGATCCCGCGGGCGCTCGTGGAGGGGGTCGCCGCGGGCGCGGTGGAGCAGGAGCGCCTGGAGACCTTCATCCAGGAGCGGATCCGGGCCGGCCACTCGGTGACGGAGAGCTATCCGCCCAACGCCGAGGCGCTCGCCGCCTACGAGGCGTGGAAGCGGCGCGGGGTGGAGTGAAATGATCATCACGACTACGGATCAGATCGAAGGGAGAAAGGTGACGAGCTACCTGGGGATCGTTTCCGGCGAAGCAGTGGTCGGAACCAACGTCTTCCGGGACTTCATGGCGGGGATCCGGGACATCGTCGGGGGCCGGGCCGGGGGCTACGAGCAGGAGCTGAGGCAGGCGAAGGAGACCGCGGTCTCGGAGATGAGAGACGAAGCGCGTGCGCTCGGAGCCCACGCCGTCATCGGTGTGGATCTCGACTACGAGCACCTGGGGGGCGGCAACAGGTCGATGCTCATGGTCACTGCGAACGGGACGGCGGTGAGGTTGCAGTGAGCGTCCGGGTCCACGCAGAGCGCACCCCGTTCCGGGGCGGGGCGCCGGCGGAGACTCCGCCGCCCTGCTGCGCTGTTCCATGGGGTCGCATGGTGATACTGGTGTAGCGAGCCCTCGGCATGACAGCGGAGCTCCGGCGCGATCTACCGAGCATGCACGACCCCGATCTCGCGAGGAGCCCGGTCGACACCACCAGGATCCGGCCGCTCGTGGCCGCATGGCTCGCGCAACCCCGCGCCCCGCCTGCATGCGCCTCCCGCAGGTTGAAGGAAGGCCTGGCGAGGGGAGGCGGGCCGGGCGCTCCTCAGGCGACCTGCCAGTGCTCGTCCATGAGGCCCCGGGCGCGGGCCTCCCGCCAGAGCTTCTCCACCGCCGCGGCGCCGCGGCGCACGATGTCGCGCTCGTCGCCGGTCTGCAGCGCGCCGTCGCGCACCAGGTAGCGCCCGTCGACGAGGGTGGCGGCGACGTCGGCGCGGTTCACGTTCCACACCAGGGTGCGAAGCGGATCGCTCACCGGCTGCAGGTGGGCTCTCCCCATGTCGATCACCACGAGGTCGGTGCGCGCGCCCGGCTCGATGCGGCCGAGGTCTTCGCGCCCGAGCGCCGCCGCGCCCCGGCGGGTGCCGGCCTCCACGAGCTCGTGCGCGTCCGCGGCCCCGCCGTCGCCGAAGTGGAGCTTGGAGACGAGGCCCGCCGCCCGCATCTCGGTCACGAAGTCCATGTTGTAGCCGTCGGTGCCGATGACGGTGCGGATGCCCTTGCGGGCGAAGCGCGCGTAGGCGGCGCGCAGGCCCACCCGGGAGAAGGTGCGCGGGCAGCTCACCACCGTGGTGTCGGTGCGACGGAGGATCTCGAGCTCTTCGTCGCTGCAGTAGATGCAGTGGGCGGCGATGAGCCGCGGCCCGAGCAGGCCGCAGTGCTCCAGGTACTCGGCGGGGCGCATGCCGTGCGCCGACTCCACCTTCTCCACCTCCTGCGCGCTCTGCGCGAGGTGGATGGTCACCAGGCAGCCGAGCTCGTCCGCGTGGCGGCGCACCGCACGCAGCAGATCCGGCCCGCAGGTGTCGGCGCCGTGGGGGGCCAGCGCCACCCGGATGCGGTCGTCCTCGCGGCCGTGGTAGCGCCGATGGGCGGCGAGCGCCTCGTCCAGGCCCCGGACCCCGGTGCCCTGCGTCCCGTAGGTGATCCGCCCGCCGGAGAAGCCGAGCTGCGCGGAGGAGAACACGTACAGGGCGCCGTAGAAGCGCAGCCCCAGCTCGGCCGCGGCGTCGAAGGTCTCGCGCTGGCCGGCGCGGAACACTTCGACGAGGGTGGTGCTGCCGCCCTTGATGATCTCCACCATCCCGAGCTCCATCACCGCGCGCATCTCGCGGTCGGAGAGGGTTTCCACCGCGAGCGCGCCGAGCGGCAGCAGGATCCGGTACACGAGCTCCTCGGCGGGGTGTTCCGACGATCGGTCCTCGGTCAGCCCGCGGAAGAGCACCGAGGAGGCGCAGTGGTTGTGGCAGTTGACGAAACCGGGGAGCACGAAGGCGTCGGGGATCTCGTAGACGGGGATCCCGCGCGGGCGCTCGCCGCAGACTTCGGCGATGAGGCCGTCCTCCACGACCACATAGGCGTCGGTCCTGACCTCCGGCGCCCCTGCGCCGGTGGAGGCGAGCACCCAGCGCCCGTACACCGCGTGCGGGCCGGACATCAGTGCGTCCCGGTCCGGTGCGCTCCATCCGACATGGCGTGCTCCCCCCTTCGTCGGCTCGCTCCCGGCCGCAGGCGCCGGGAGAGCCTCCCGGTGGCGCGAGTATACTGGCAGCTCCGCATGCGGCGAGACGAGCATCCGCCATGAAGCAGCGCGCCACGATGCACACCGGCTCCCTCGGCTCCACCATCCACGTTCTGCGCGCGGACGCCGACACCGTCACCGCGCTGGCCGCTGTCGACTGGAACCGGCACTTCGCTCAGGTGTGCCTCGACCCGGCGCGCGGGCTCATCTCCCTGATGTCGCCTTCGTTTCCCCATGAGAAGCTGTCCAAGTGTCTCGACGATGTCGTGGAAGCTGCGGGGGAAATGCTCGCCGGCGCGGTGGAAGTGCTGCGCAGCACCCGTCTTCGGAGGCAGGGCGATCCGCCCGGCACCGGGATGGAGCCCGACTGCGCGTTCTACGTCGGCAGGCGGGCCAGAGAGTTTCGCGCCGTCCTCGCCAAAGGGGAGGCAGGGGCCGTCGCCTTCATCGAACGCATCGCTCCCGACCTGGTGGTCGAGGTCGAGATAACGCATGCGGACAAAGACAAGATCGACCGCTACGCCGAGCTGGGGGTGCGGGAGCTGTGGCGGCTGCACCGTCGCAGGGGCACCGGGGAGCCTCGCGTGGAGCTCCTTGCCTTGCGCGCCGGGCGCGCGCCGCTCGGGATCGACGCCTCGGAGGTGCTCGAAGGGCTCACGCCGGACGATCTGTGCGAAGCGCTGCAAGAGGTGCGAGGCGGCGAGACACGCAACGATCGGACCAGGGCGGTGGAGCGCGTCGTGAAGCGGCGCCGGGACGACAGTGCAAGGGTACGAGAGGAGGCCGCGACCTATCCCGCGGAGCAGGCGGTTCCGGAACACGATCCGGGGACGCGCGCACCGGCAGCTCCCGAGGTACGGCCGGCGGGCTGAGGCGCACGATGCCGAGGTCGCCGATCCGCTTGCCCGTGGTGCTCGGCACCCGACCACCCCGCCACCGATCACCTCGGCCTGGACCTTGGATCTGATGCCTGGACCCTCCGCGAGGCGCGGCGTTCATTGGTGGACGTCTTCCGGTGCGGGCAGGAGAAAATTCTCCTGAATGACATGAGATAGGCCTCATAACACCATGAACAAAAATAATAAACAGGTGATTGTCATGTGCCACCTCAACAACGGGAGCGGTTCGCCCGCGTGCGCCGACCCACCGCGTCCTCAGCCGCCGCCGATCCGGGGCATGAGGTGCACCTCGCATTCGGGCCCGAGCTCGGCGAACCAGTCGTCCTGGTGGATCTCCCCGTCGATGGCGACCGCGAGGCTGTCGTCGAGGTGCGGGGCGAGCGCGGGGAAGCGCTCCCCGAGCCGGCGCAGGAGCTGGTGCACGTTGGCGGCGTCGACTTCGAGCCGGCCCTCGCCTCCGGTGAAGGTCGTGAGGCTCGGCATCAGGGTGACCCGGGCCATGGATCGCGGTGCGCCGTCCGTCTCTGCCGGCGGTGCGGCGGTGCCTACTCCGCGGCCTGCGCCCGGAGGCGCTCCCGCTGCGCTTCGAGCGCCTCGAGCACCCGCGGCGGGGACATCGGCAGCGCGTTGAAACGCACCCCGGTCGCGCCCTCCATCGCGTTCGCGATCGCCGCCATCGGCGGGATGATCGGGGTCTCGCCCACGCCCCGGACCCCGAAGGGGTGGGCGGGGTTGGGGACCTCGACGATCACGGTGTCGATCATCGGCACGTCCGAGCATACCGGCATGCGGTAGTCGAGGAAGCCCGCGTTCTGGAGCCGGCCCCGGTCGTCGTAGATGTACTCCTCGTTGAGGGCCCAGCCGATCCCCTGCACCGCGCCGCCCTGCATCTGGCCTTCCACGTAGCTCGGGTGCACCGCCCGGCCGGCGTCCTGGACCGCGGTGTAGCGCGCCACCCACGCCCGCCCGGTATCCGGGTCGACCTCGATGTCGACGATGTGGGTGCCGAAGCTCGGTCCTGCCCCCTGCGCGTTGATCGCGACCTTGCCCACGATGGGGCCGCCGGTCCGGCCCGATATCCGGGCGATGTCCGCGAGGCTCATGGGCTCGAAGTCCCCGGCGTTGGCGCCGGCCGGCGCGACCTCGCCGTCCTTCCACTCCACCGCCTCGACCGGGATGTCCCAGAGCTTCGCCGCCCGTTCGCGCACCTGCGCGATCACGTCCTCGGCGGCGCGCACCGCGGCCATGCCGCTCGAGTAGGTGACCCGGCTTCCGCCGGTCAGGAAGGTGTACCCGAGGGCGTTGGTGTCGCCGATGATCGGACGTATCCGGTCGAGCGGAACCCCGAGCGCCTCCGCCGCCATCATCGAGACCGAGGCCCGGGTGCCGCCGATGTCGGGGGTGCCGGTCACCAGCCCCACCGTGCCGTCCTCGTTGACGTTCATCGTCGCGCAGGTCTCACCGCCGACGTTGAACCAGAACCCGGAGGCGACTCCGCGGCCCTGGTGGGGTCCGAGCGGGGCGCGGTAGTGGGGGTGCGCTTTCGCTGCCTCGAGGGTCTCCGCCATGCCGATGGGACCGAACTTCGGACCGTAGCTCGACTGGCTGCCTTCGCGCGCGGCGTTGCGCAGGCGCAGCTCCACCGGGTCGAGGCCGAGCTCCCGGGCGAGCTCGTCCAGGGTCGACTCCACCGCGAACTCGGCGATGGGGGCGCCGGGCGCGCGGTAGGCCGCGACCTTGGGGCGGTTCACCACCACGTCGTAGCCGACGCTGCGCACCGCCGGGAGCGCGTAGGGGGCGAAGGCGCTCATCGCGCCCGGCTGCACCGGGGAGCCGCGGAAGGCGCCCGCCTGGTAGGTGAGCTCCGCGTCGGCGGCGGTGATGCGCCCGTCGCGGGTGGCGCCGATCTTCACCCGCACGTGCGCCCCCGAGGTCGGCCCGGTGGCCCGGAACACTTCCTCCCGGGTCATCGTCATCTTGACCGGCTGGCAGGCCCGGGCGGAGAGCGCGAGCGCGAGCGGTTCCAGGTACACCACGGTCTTGCCGCCGAAGCCGCCGCCGATCTCGGCCGCGCTGACCCGGATGCGCGACAGGTCCCAGCCGAGCAGGCGCGCGCAGTGGCTGCGCACCGCGAAGTGCCCCTGGGTCGACACCCAGAGCTCCGCCTGCCCGTCCTCGGACACGCTCGCGAGGCAGGCGTGGGGCTCGATGTAGCCCTGGTGGACGGGCTGCGTGTCGTACTCGCGCTCGAGCGTCACCTCGGCCTGCGCGAAGCCCGCGTCGAGGTCGCCGTGCCCGAACTGGACCCGCTTGGCGACGTTGGAGGGCTTCTCCGGCGGCGGCTCCACTCCTTCGGTGATGTATGCGTCGTGGAGGAGCGGGGCGTCGGGGCGCATCGCCTCGACCGGGTCGAGCACGTGGGGGAGCACCTCGTACTCGACCTCGATGAGACCGAGCGCCCTGCGTGCGACGGCGGGGCCGGTCGCGGCCACCGCAGCCACCGCGTGGCCTTCGTAGAGGACCTTCTCCCGCGCCATGACGTTGCGCGTCATGTCGTTGTAGTTGACGAGGAGCTCGCCCGCCGAGCTCCACTCCGCGGGCAGGTCGGGGAAGTCGTCCCGGGTGACGACCGCCTTGACCCCGGGGAGATCCGCCGCCTTCGAGACGTCGATGGAGACGATGCGCGCGTGCGCGTGGGGGCTGCGGAGCACCCGGCCGTGGAGCATGTTGGGCGCGAAGAGGTCGGCGCCGAAGCGGGCCCGGCCGGTGACCTTGTCGACGCCGTCCGGACGGGGGGCGCGGGTGCCGACCAGGCGCAGGCTCTTCGCGGCGCCGTCGTCGTTCGCGGATGCGTTCATGCCGTCGCCTCCCCCCTCATCTCCGCCGCCGCGTCGAGCACCGCGCGCACGATCTTGTCGTAGCCGGTGCAGCGGCACAGGTTGCCGGCCAGCCAGTAGCGCACCTCGGTCTCGCTGGGGTCGGTGTTGCGCTCGAGCAGCGCCTTGGCGGCGACGATGAAGCCCGGCGTGCACACCCCGCACTGCAGGGCGTGGTGTTCGAGGAACTTGCGCTGCACCAGGTGCAGCTCGTCGCCGCGGGCGACCCCTTCGATGGTGTCCACGCTGCGCCCGGCGGCTTCCGCGCCGAGCACCAGGCAGGCGCAGACCAGCCGGCCGTCGAGCATCACGCTGCACGCACCGCAGTCGCCGGAGGCGCAGCCTTCCTTGCTGCCGGTGAGCTGGAGCTCGTCGCGCAGCACGTCGAGCAGGGTCTGCTCCGGCTCGCAGAGGAACTCGGTCGGGTCGCCGTTGATGGTAGTCGATATGTGCAGCTTGGCCATCTAGTTGCTCCTCGCCCGGTCGCCGGCGATGCGGGCGGCGCGTTGGGCGAGAACGCCGGCCACCCGGATGCGGAAGTCCACCGTGCCGCGCTTGTCGTCGATCGGCCGGCAGGCGGCGGACGCGGCGCGTGCCAGGGCCTCCATCGCGTCGTCTTCGAGACGGGTGCCGATGAGGGCCTCCGCCGCCTCGGGCACGCGGAGCACGGTGGGCGCCACCGCCCCGAGCGACACCACCGCCTGCGTGCAGGTGCCGGTCGTGTCCAGGGTGAGGCTGACCCCGGCGCCCACCACCGCGATGTCCATCTCGGTGCGGGGGATGAATCGAAGGTAGGCGTCCCCCGAACGGGCGGGGCGGGGAGGCAGGTGGAAGGACACCACGAGCTCCCCTCGGGCGAGGCTCGTCCGGCCGGGACCGGTGCACACCGTCTCCACCGGGACCTCGCGCCGGCCCCGCGGTCCCGCGACGGTGCAGGTGGCGCGGGCCGCGATCAGCGCCGGTACGGTGTCGGCGGCGGGGGAGGCGTTGCAGAGGTTGCCGCCCATGGAGGCGCGACCCTGGATCTGGGTGGAGCCGATGAGCTCGGCCGCCTCCACCACCCCGGGCCACATCGCCTTCAGCTCCCGGTGCTCGCCGAGCTCCGCCCCGTTCACCGCGGCGCCGACGCGGAACCCGCCGTCCTCGGCCGCGATCTCGCGCGTCTCGGGGAGGTGCTTGATGTCGACCACCATCGACGGCTCGACCAGCCCCGAGCGCATCTGCACGAGGAGGTCGGTGCCGCCGGCGAGCACGCGGGCGCCCGTGCCGCCTTCGCTGAGCAGGGCCACCGCGGCGTCGACCGATCCGGGCGCCTCGTAACGCATGAATTCCATCTGCGGGCGCCTCCTTGTCGGGACCGCCGGGCCGAAGAGGAGGGAAGCATGCCCGATTCCGGCGCCCCTTCTCAAGCGCGTGGCCGCGACGAGCGGTTGACGTAGCGCGGCGGGCGCTCGGGTCGGTGGAGCCTGTCGTGGGGGGCAAGCATGCCCCGGTTGCGGCGCCCTTCCGCCGAGTTGCTGCGCGAAGTCCGGGACGAGGGACTGTGAGGCGGGCGGCCGACGCGGATGCGCTGCACCTCGCCATTGCGGGAAACCGCGGAGCGGACGCAGTCTACAGCCTGGACGAGCTGTTGATGGAAGCGGGAAAGAGTCTCGGCTCGCCGACAAGCGCGGGGATCCTCCTCCCGGGCCATGGGGCTTGACGGGCGATTGGCCTTCTTCGGTGGCCGGCCGGGTCCGCCGAGCCCGTCGTGGAGGGGCAAGCGTGCGACGCGGTACCGCTTGTCGGTTTCGCGAGCCGTGGGCTAGAGTGCCGTCGTTCCGGCTCTTCATCGGCGTGTCCGGCGCTGCGGCCGGGCCTTGGGAGGGGTGCGAAGTGGAGGTCCTCATTGCCGACGAGTTCCCGGCCGGACACCTGCGCCGGCTGGAAGAGGACGGGCACGAGTGCACCTTCCGCCCCGACCTCGGGGCCTGCGACCTCGCGGGCGCGCTCGGCGGGAGCGAGGCGCTCGTGGCGCGCAGCACCCGGGTGACGGAGCGGAGCCTGCGAGCGGGACCCCGTCTCGGTCTCGTGGTCCGGGCGGGAGCGGGCACCAACACCATCGACGTCGAGGCCGCCTCGGCGCTCGGCATCTCGGTGTGCAACGTCCCGGGACGCAACGCGGTGGCGGTGGCCGAGCTCACTCTGGGGCTCCTCATCGCGCTCGACCGCCGCATCGCGGACAACGTGGCCGACCTGCGCGCGGGGCGCTGGGACAAGAAGCGCTACTCCCGAGCGCGGGGGCTCATGGGAGCGCGACTGGGCATCGTCGGGCTCGGGGCCGTCGGCATGGGGGTCGCGGAACGCGCGCACGCCTTCGGGCTGCGGATCGGAGTGCTCGCCAAGCGCCGCGCCCCGGCGATCGAGGCCCGCCTTCAGGCGCTTGGCGCGCGCTTCGCGCCGAGCGTCGAGGCGCTCGCGGAGGAGTCGGAGATCCTGAGCTTCCACCTTCCCGCGACCCCGGAGAGCAAGGGTCTGCTCGGCGAGAAGCTGCTCCGGCACGTGCGGCCCGGTGCGATCATCCTCAACACCTCGCGGGGCGACCTCGTCGACGAGGAAGCGCTGCTCGCCGCGATCGAGGAGAAGGACCTCCGAGTCGGTCTCGACGTGTACCGGAACGAGCCGGCGAGCGGACGCTCCGACTTCGACAGTCCGCTCGCCCGGCATCCGAACGTCTACGGCACCCACCACATCGGCGCCTCCACCGACCAGGCGCAAGCCGCGGTGGCGGACGGCGTGGTGGCGATCCTGAACGCGTTCGCGCGCGGGGAGGTCCGCAACCGCGTGAACGCGCCTGCCCCGCGTCGGGCGGCGCTCGGCGTCTCCTGAACGGCGCGCACCCATGAGCGCTCGCGTCCACAACTTCTGTGCGGGCCCCTGCACCCTGCCGCTCTGCGTGCTGGAGGAGGTGCAGGCGGAGCTCGTCGACTACCACGGTGCGGGCATGTCCCTCATCGAGATGAGCCACCGGGGCGGCCACTACGACGAGGTGCATGCGCGCGCCCGGGCGCTCGCGCTTGAGGTCTACGGGGCGCCGGAGGACTTCGACGTGCTCTTCGTGCAGGGCGGGGCATCGCTTCAGTTCGCGATGGTGCCGATGAACCTGCTCGGACCCGGGCGCAAGGGCGCCTATGTGCTCACGGGCTCCTGGGCGCGCGGCGCGTTCCAGGACGCCGCGCACCACGGCGAGGTGTATGCGGCCTGGGACGGGGCGGACGAGGGCTACCGTCGTGCACCCGCCTCGCACGAGATCCGTCTCGAGGAAGGCACCCGCTACCTCCACATCACGTCCAACGAGACCATCGGCGGGATCCGCCTCGCCGAGTGGCCGGAGGCCCCGGTCCCGCTCGTCGCCGACATGTCTTCGGACTTCATGTCGCGGCCGATCCCGTGGCCGCGCTTCGACCTCGTGTACGGGGGGGTGCAGAAGAACTTGGGGCCGGCCGGAATGGCGATGGTGTTCATCCGCCGCACCCTGCTGGACGAGGCGCGGGAGGATGCGGCCCGCTACCTGCGCTACGACGTGCACCGGCGGAGCCGCTCCCTGTTCAACACTCCACCGGTGTTCACCGTCTACGTGACCGGCAAGGTGCTGCGGTGGATGAAGGACAAGGGGGGCCTCGAAGTCATCGAGCGCGAGGCGCGCGAGAAGGCGGGGCTGGTGTACGGGACGATCGATGCGAGCGACGGCTACTACCGCTGCCCGGTCGACGACGCCAGCCGCTCGCACATGAACGTCGTCTTCCGCCTCCCGAGCGAGGCGCTCGAAGCGAGGTTCCTCGAGCGAGCGGAAGCGTGCGGGCTCGTGAACCTCGAGGGGCACCGCAGCGTCGGCGGTTGCCGCGCGAGTCTCTACAATGCGATGCCGCGCGCCGGCGTCGAGGCGTTGTGCGACTTCATGGGCGAGTTCCGGGGCCGGGACCGCTGAAGGCGTCGCGGTGCCCGCGCTGCGCCCCTTCGCCGCCTGGCTCGTCGACCCGGCATTCGCGGGCGAGGTCGTCTCGCCCGCCTACGACTCGCTGACCCCGCAGGAGCGCCACGAATACGCCGAGGCGCACCCGCGAAGCTACCTCAACGCGATGCGGGCCTTCGAGGAGTTTCCCGCGGGCCGGGGCCCCACCCTCGACGCCCTGCTCGCCGCCAACGTCGAGGCCCTCGAAGGTTTCCTCGCGGGGGGATACTTCCGCTACCACTCCGAGCCCTGTCTCTACCTCTATCGCATGGAGACGGGCGAAGACGTGCAGACCGGCGTGGTGGGGGAAGTGCCGGTGGAGGAGTACCGCCGCGGGCTCCTCAAGCGGCACGAGAACACCCGCTCGGACCGCGAGGACCGCCTCGCCCGCTACCTGTACACGGTGGGCGCCGCGTCCAGCCCGGTGAGCCTCGCCTACCACCAGGACGACGCCATAGACGCGATGGTCGAGAGGGAGACGGAGCGCCCGCCCGCCCTCGTCTACGATGCCGAGGACGGCGTGCGCCACAGCATCTGGCGGATCGAGGACGAAGGCCGCAACCAACGCCTCGCGGAAGCCTTCGCCGCCGTCCCCTGCGCCTACCTCACCGACGGGCACCACCGCTGCGCGGCCACGTCCCGCTACGCGGCACGGCGGGAAGAGGAGAACCTGGAACACTGCGGAGAGGAGGGCTACAACTACCTCCTCGCCGCCCTCTTTCCCCACGATCAGCTTCGCATCCACTCCTTCAACCGCTGCGTGAGGGACCTCGACGGCGCCCGCCCGTCGGCCTTCGTGGAGTCCCTGCGCGCCGCGTTCGAGGTGACGCCCATCGAGGACGGGGCGCTTCGCTCGGAAGAGCCGGGATGTTTCGCGATGCGCCTCGACGAGCGCTCGTACCGCCTCTGCGCGAGACCCGGAAGCGTGCCGGAGGACCCGGCGGGCTCGCTCGACGTCAACATCCTGCAGGAGCGGATCCTGCGGCCTCTGCTCGGCATCGAGGACCCGCGATCCGACCCGCGCCTCGACTACCGGCCGGGCGACCTCGATCCGCCGTCTCTCGCGAGGCTTCGCGAGGAGGGCTGGCGCCTCGCCTTCGCGACCTGCCCGCCTTCCATCGAGGCGCTGATGGCGGTGGCCGACGCGGGCGAGACGATGCCGCCCAAGTCGACCTTCTTCGTCCCGAAGCTCCGCTCCGGCATCTTCGTCTGCCGGCGCTGAAGCCTTCGGATCGAAGCGTGATGGCTTGGGATGCGCAGGTTCTGGTCGAATGTCGTCGCACGTCAGTTCTGCCCATCCGTCCAGGGATCGACGACATCGACTCCCGAACCCTCGAAATCCCGCACGTTTCGCGTGACCAGAACGGCGCCGCGTGAGCGGGATATGGCGGCGATCTGGCAATCGGCCTCTCCGATCGGTCGGCCGGCGCGGCGGCGGTCTGACGCGATCTCCGCGTATGCCCGGGCCGCGGCGCTGTCGAAGGGCAGAATCCGTTCGGTGAAGCCAAGGTCGAGCCATCGGGTCATGGAGGCCTCCAGCATGGTGCGTCGCCTGCCGGCCGGCAGGATCGCGACACCGTAGAGCAGCTCCGCTTCGCTGACCGCCGTCAGAAACAGCTCCTCCGCATCCCGCTCTGCGATCCACGCCGCGACCGTAGGCAGCGGCGCCGGGCGCATGAGTTCGGATGCGACATTCGTGTCAATGATGAACATGCGAGGCCGCTCAGGAGAAGTCCGGAGGCTCGCGCATCGGTCCGCGCAGCGGAAGTTCGAGCTCGACGCCGCCAAGGGGCGCGAAGCACTCGCGGGCGAACTTCGCCAGATCCCGTGGACCGTCTCTCCCTTTGCTCACGGCCTCGCGCAGGATGATGCGCACCTCCTCTTCCATCGAGCGGCTGTGCTCGGCGGCGCGCACGCGCAGGCGCGTCTTCACATCGTCATCGAGATTGCGGATCGTGATGCTCGCCATCGGATGCTCTCTTCATGGTTCGGAGAGCGCCAAGCTACTGCACGCTTGCAGTGCAAGCAAGGGTGCGCGACACGCTCCGGACGGCGGACATTCGGGCGCCGCTCAGGCCGGCGCGCCCTCGGGGAGGCCGGGACCGCCCGCTTCGCGGATCTGGGACTCGAAGGCCTTGAGGCGCTTGTAGATCGAGATGAGCTCCACGATCACCGACCACGAGTGGACCAGGAACTGGAAGGAGCCCTCCACCCGGTCGAAGGCGCGGAGGATCTGCTGAATGACGCCGAGCGTGACCGCGCCGGCGACGATGGTGGGCGCGAGCGCGACGTAGGGCAGCATCACCGCCGCCTGCAGGTAGGACCACTTCGCGATGTCGAAGTAGAAGTAGTGCAGGTAGTAGCGGAAGTAGGTCTTGCGCACGTTGCCGAAGAGCGCGCGGGCCCCGGGGGGGGCCGCGCGCGCGTCGGGGGCCGGCCCCCAGCCCCGCGGCTATGGGGGTGGGGCCGGC